>JBIILC010000085.1:0-5987 GCA_044232865.1 Opitutales bacterium
AGGAAGCCCGCGCCGGGGTGATAAGTCAGACCAGAAGGGCCGGAGCTGATATAAGCAGAAGGCGGGATGATGAAGGCCGGTTGGGTCGGATTCTGCAGTTCCCAGACCTTCTCGGTCATCCAGCGCGACAGCGGGCGCTGCTCGAGGCCGATGGAACGATGGAAGGTGTGCATGGCCTGGTGTTCCATCTCCCAACCAGAATCGGCACCCTCGACGACATACACCACACGGGCGGCGTCGCCTTGGTCGGAATTATTATCCACGGAGAAGCCGTTACCGAAATCATCAAAAGCGATCTCCTTCGGATTGCGCAGGCCGAAGTGGACGACCTCGAAGTTCGTGCCGTCGGGCTCGAAACGGAAGACCGCGCCGCGATTGCGGGAATCGTATTTCTTGCCTTCCTTGGTAGTGACATTGAAACCACGGTCGCCGATCGTACCCCAGACACGTCCGTCCGGACCGATGGCGAAGCCATTCATGTCGTGGCCCGAGAGCGAGATGCGCACACCGAAGCCGTCTTCAATAACCTTACGCGCGGTTTCGACGCCGTCCTGCTTGGCGTCCTGCATCATCCAGAGTTTCGGGATACACGCGAAATAGACCGTGTCATCCCAGGCCATCACTCCGGCACCAGTGCCATCCAGCACGTCATTGAAGCCACCGGAAAAGATTTTGTTGGTCGTGAAGGTGCCGTCGGCCTGCTCGCCGCCAACGTGGCGGATGAGCTCGGACTTGGCCGTCATCCACTCGTGGGAGCGTTTGGCTTCCCACTTCTTGTGCAGGGCTAAGCGATCGGCGGTGGTCGCCGCGGCGAGGTCATCGTGATACCAGTAGAGGTGATTGCGGTCATCCTCGACGCCGAAGCGGAAGCGATGGGATTCGGCGACGTAGACGGAGCCGTCATTAGCGAAGCCGATGGCAGTGGGCGAAGTGACGCCGGTGACCTTGCGATCAGCAGAGACCTTGAAGGTGGCGCCGGGGACGAGCGCGGCACTGCCTTCACCGACCACGCGGACGAGGGAGCTGTCGGCCTTAGGCTTGGGTCGGCCGCCCTTCGGAAAGGCGGGCTTGGCTTCGCTCGAGAAGACAAAGTGGTCCGCGGCGATAAAACCCCAGGCGCCGACATGGGTGTCGATAATCCGGATGACGCCGGACTTGCCCTTAAACTCCGCGATATCCCAGACGGTCTCGCGCAGGGTCAGGTCGTTGGCACCCGTCGTTTCGCGGACGACCTTACCGCCGATGAGGAGTTGGACGGCGGTCTTGCCGGGATGGTTGCCGCCGGCGACCAAGAAGCCAAGAGAGGCGTGCGTGAGCTTCATCTCAGGCGAGGTCAGCGTGCCGGTGGCAGCGTCGCCGCGAAGGCCGGAGCAGACGAGAGCGTTGCCGCCGTAGTTGCGAAACTCGCCATTGACGCCGTCGACCTTGCCGGCGATCGGCGCGAGACCGAAGCCGGTGCCAGTGGCCTGCCAGCTATCGAAGCCGTCGCCCTCGAAGGCTTCGATGACCTTGGTGTCGGCCTGAAGCGCCGCAGCGCCGAGGCAAAGGGTGAATGTGACAAAGAGGAAGGACTTCATGGCGGAAATAGGGGTACAGCCCAGAAAAGGGCTTGTTCCCTTTAGGTCGAGCGTCCCTTCCAAAAACTTCCGATTAACCTCGGAACCCGTGCAGAACTTGGAACTTCGCCCCAAAATGAGCGGGGTGCGTCAAGGCCCGTAGGCGGCCCGTAGCCTCGTGGTCGCCCGACAGTGCGATGCGCTCCATTTCAGCGCCGGCATATTTGACGAAAAAGGCTTCCTGACGGTCTAGGCGAACACTCCTGAACCCAGCCGCCACCAAGACGGGCTCGATACGATCCCAAAGCACGTGGCACGTCAGGTCCTGGGAGCCGAGGTTCTCGAGGATTGCCCCGGAAAGCTGGTGACTGCGATAGGCGCGTGCCGTGCCCGCTGGCGATGACTCCAGGCACTGTGCGATTGTCTTACCGTAATCGAGCAAGATGACGGCACCGGACCATCCTCCCGACAATAACTGGGCGAGGAGTTCCTCGGCGGCCAACGGCGCGTCAATCATCCAGCCCTCATCCGCGACGGGCAGCGAGAGCGCGAATTCCGCGGCTCGCGGCGCAGAAAATGCTTCTAGCGTCTCAACGGTAAGTTCAGCCTCGTCGACCCGCACGCCGAGTTCACGCCAGACGCCGCCTTGACGGACGAAGCGATGAAAGGGCTGGGCGTCGAGTAGCTCGTTGGCGACGAGCACGCTGCGGACCGGGAACTGCGGCTTCGCACCGAAACGGAAAGTGCGCAACTCCGCAAACTGCGCGGCGACGCCCGCATAATGCGTCTGGCCAGGCTCGGCGCCCACTTCGACGAGTACGTGCGCCTTCAGGTCACCAATCAACGACTTCGCCGCGCCCGCAATCAGCTGACCGAACATCGGCCCGAGAACCGCGGCGGTCGTAAAGTCGGTGCCGGTGGACTTGCCGACGCGCACGCGGTCGGACGAATAATAACCAAGGCCAGGAGCGTAGAGCGCCACCTCGACGAGGCGGGCGAAAGAGACCACGCCGCCGCGGGCTTCGCGACGAAGCAAGGCGACGATGGCGTCATGTTGGGCCGCTGGCTCCACGGAAGAAGCGTTATGCGGTCTTTTCGCCTCCGCCAGACGAATCGGGATTGAGCCGACCTCCGAATTGACCTGACTGCAGGGAGATGATCCTCGCGATCGAAAGTTCCTGCGATGAATCGGCCCTGGCGCTCTTCGACCCGGCCCGTGGACTCCTGCGCGAACTCATCAGCTCGCAGGCGGCGGAACATGTGAAATACGGCGGCGTGGTCCCCGAATTGGCCAGCCGCATGCACCTCTCCGCCCTGCCCCTTCTGCTCGCGGATTTTCGTGTCGAGTTGTCGCAGGCCAAGACCATCGCGGTCACCCGCGGCCCCGGACTACTCCCCTGCCTGTCGATGGGCGTGACGCTCGCACGTTCGCTGGCGCTCGCCCGTGGCCTGCCAATTGTCGGCGTCAACCACCTGCGCGCCCACGTGCATTCGCCCTTCATCACCGTGCATGCAAAGGATCCGGCTGGCTTCGCCGCCGCCCGCAGCGCCCTGCTCCCGCACCTCGCCATCGTGGTCTCAGGCGGCAACACGCTCTTGGTGAAGCTCGACGAACAACTGCGCCTCACGGTTGTCGCCCGCACGGTCGACGACGCCGCGGGCGAAGCCTTTGACAAAGGCGCGAAGCTCCTCGGTCTGCCCTATCCAGGCGGAGCGCTCATTGAGAAACAGGCGCTGCAAGGCGACCTAAAGAAATACCCTTTTCCCCGCGGCATCCCAGAGAAGGCGGACCTGCGCATGAGCTTCTCGGGCCTGAAGACGGCCCTGCGCTATCAGTTGGAAAAAATGTCGGACGACCAGCTCGCCGCAGAGATGCCGGATCTCTGCGCGGGCTATCAGCATGCAATCATCGAACAACTAGCATCGAAGACCGGCGCCGCGCTCGACCTGTCCGCTTACAAGTCCGTCGGACTTTCCGGCGGCGTGGCCAATAATCGCACACTGCGTACGCGCCTGGCCCAGGTCGCCCAACAGCGCCACCTGCCATTAATGGTCGCCGAGCCTAAGCATTGCGGCGACAACGCCGGGATGATCGCCTTTGCGGCGTGGGCCGATGTCGGCCTACCCATCGACGCCGCGGCCGTACCAGCGGCGAGCCTGACGGTCGACCAAGTCTAAGCGGCCTGCTTAACGAGTTCGGTGAAAGCGCGGAACTGCGGATGCGTGGCGTCGCCGACCATCGCGTAGAAGACCGTCTCGGTCGGCAGGACATGCGCCCCCGCCGCCCGCAGAGCTTCGAGGCAGGCCCGACCATCTTCGGAGCGGCGGCCCGTCACGGCATCGGACAGAATCGTGACACCCATACCCTCACGGAGGGCATCCATGGCGGTCTGATAAACGCAGACGGGGATCTCCAAGCCGCAGATGAGCAACTGGCTGACCTGCATCTTGCCGAAGGCCTCAACCAGACCGGGGGCGCCGAAGGCCGAGAAGGCCGTCTTACCGAAGACCGCCCGCCCCTCACCGGCGGCGAGCAGGAGATCGGGATGGGTCGGGCCGAGCTTGGCCGGGACCTGCTCGGTGAAGAGCACCGGCACCCCGAGGAGCTTGGCGGCCGAGGCAGCCAACACGCAGCGGCGCAGGCAGGCCTCACCCTCAGGCATGGCCTTGAGGAAGGTCGGCTGGACGTCCACAACGAGCAAGGCGATGCCAGTGGCAGGGGTGTCGGACATGGCAGCCAGACTGCCCCGGCCGACCAATAAGTCAGGTGTAAACCATCTTGAATGGGGTTGCCCGCCTCGCCCCGTCCGACTTCTCTTAACAGTCATGGACTGGCAGGTTAAACCCATCGCGCGCATCTGCGCCGCTTCCGGCAAGGAACTCCACGTCGGCGATCTCGTGACGTGCGTTGTCTTCAAGCCTCTCGGCGGTAATATTGAGCGCTGCGACGTGCTTCGCGATCAGGCGACCTCGTTCAAACCCGAAGGCATTCTCCTCGGTCGCTGGACCCGCGAGGTCAAGGAACGCGGCGAAGAAGAACAGGCCCATCGCGCCCAGCTCCTCGCCTCCCGCGAAGAGTTCTTTCTTTCTCTCTTTGAAGACGACGCCGATCCATCCGGCGACAAGGGCGTACTCAAGCACATCCTGGCGATGCTTCTGGAGCGAAAGCGCATCATCAAGCAAGTCGGCGTCGCCGACAAAGGCCTGATGACCTACGTCCACGCCGCCAGCAAGCAGACCTACCTCGTCCCGGCGCTGGACCTCCAGCCCGCCCACATCCTGCAAGTCGGAGCCTCGCTCGACCTGCTCGTCGGCTGACCTTTCCATGACCCCCTTCCGCCTTGCCGTCGCCCTCTGCGCCCTGCTCCTCGCTGGCTGCAAGAATACCGATATCCCCGAAGAGATCGCCTCAATCTTCGTCGAAGCCTCACCCTCTTCGGGTGGTTCGATGCGGCAGGATGTCCGCCTCCCGGTGAGCCAGATTACCATCACAGTGATGACCCGCGCGCTCGTACTTGCCGAAGATATCTTGAATACCGACGCGATCACCAGCGGCGACCCGGATCTCCGCCAAGAGTTCCTCCTCGTCCAGCTCGACCGCAAGGCCGCCATCGACGTGATGAATTACACCAAGGAGGCCAAAGGCCGCCGTTTCGTCCTCATCGTCAACGACGCCGCCGTCGGTTTCATGCCCATTGAGCAGCAGATCGTGGATGGCAACCTGATGTTCCACGTCGAGAAGAAGGGCCTTTCAAACACGGAGGCGGTGATGGATATCAGCAGGCGCCTAAACATCTCGGCGCTCAAGCTCCGCAAGCTCAAGGAAGACGAACGCAAGTGAGCCTGCGGACCAGCCTCGCCCTTCTCTTCCTCTGCCTCACGGCGCTCCCGCTGGGCGCGACGGACATCGTCTGGCCCACCACGATGGATCGCGCTGCAATCCGCACCCCGCAGGATTACCTGCAGCCGACGGTATCGGGCAAGACGGAGTCGGCCCTCTTCGGCATGGTCCGCGAAGACGGTAAGCGCTTCCACGAAGGCATCGACATCCGCCCGGCGAAGACTAACGCCGACGGCGAAGCACTCGACCTCGTGCTCGCGGCGATAGACGGCCAGGTCGCCTACCTGAATACGAACGTCAACGGTCCGTACGGCCGGTATGTCGTGCTCCACCATGGCGCCGCGGAAATTCCCGTCTACACGCTCTACGCCCACCTCGCAAAAATCGAGCCGAGCCTTAAGCCGACCCAACCGGTCCGCCGAGGCACGGTCATCGGCCTGATGGGCCGCACTTCCGCCGGCGTCAGCCCCATCACAAAGGATCGCTCCCACCTGCACTTCGAGGTCGGGCTGATGCTTTCGAAAGGTTTCAACCGGTGGTACGCTGCTCAGCCTGAGAATAAGCAGAGCCCTAACCTCCACGGACTCTAC
>JBIILC010000007.1:0-53697 GCA_044232865.1 Opitutales bacterium
TTCGCCGACCGCATCGCGGAGATGGAAGACGGCCGCATCAGCCGCGTGGTCGACGACCCGAAGCTCCTCGACACCACCCATCTCTAATCCCCCCTTATGTTCAAGAAACGCATCCTGCTCTTCGTGCTCGCCCTTGCCGGCGCCGTCGCCGCCCTGCAGCTCACCCGCGGCACGGCCAATGAGACGCCAATCAAGCCGCCGCCCTACGAGCCAGCCACCCGCGATAAAGACGGCCTCATCGCCGCCGCCGGCCTCATTGAAGCCGCGGCTGAAAATACGCTCCTCGGTTCACCCACGTCCGGCACGGTCGCTAAGGTCCACGTAAAAGTCTGGGACAAAGTGAAGGCTGGCGATCCGATCCTGACTCTCGACGAACGTGACCTCCGCGCCCAGCACGCCGTGCAGAAGGCCGCGGTCTCCGCCGCCGAAGCCACCGCCGAGCGCGCTGAAGATGCGGCCCGTCGCTGGACTGGCATCAAGGATAGCGGCGCGGTTTCCGCGTCCGAACTCCTTTCTTACCAGATGGCTGCCAAGGAGGCGAAGGCGAAGCTCGCCCTGGCTAAAGCCCAGCTCGACCAGACGGTGGTATTGCTCGACCGCCTTATCCTTCGCTCGCCCATCGACGCGACGGTGCTCCAAGTCGGCGTCCGCGTCGGCGAATTCGTGGCGGCCGGCGCCAAGGCCCCTGTCGTCCTCGGCGACATCACCCGCCTGCAGATTCGTTGCGATGTCGATGAACAGCTCGCCACGCGCATGCGCGAAGGCTTGCCCGCCAAGGGCTACCTGAAAGGCGAGAGCTCGCTCGCTGGCGGCAAGGACCGCTCCATCGCCTTGAAGTTCGTCCGCATCGAACCCTTCGTCATTCCGAAGACCTCGCTCACCGGCGCGAGCATCGAGCGCGTCGACACTCGCGTGCTGCAGGTGATCTACCAGTTTGACCGACCCGCGGGTCGCGCCCTCTTCGTCGGCCAGCAGATGGACGTCTATATCGACGCCTCCCAAAATGCTCCGGGCAAATAAGACGTTCCTCCTCGCCGCGCTGGCCCTCGCAGGCTGTGCGCACGATCCGATGGCCAAGCCGAAGGGACCCGCTACGCCGGGTGCCTTCTCGCAGGCTGGTACCGCGGCCGACGCGAAGTGGGCGGAGGCCTTCGGTGACTCGGCCTTGCTCGAACTCATTGCGCAGGCACGTAAGAACAGCCCGGACCTCGCCATCGCCCGCGCGCGTCAGCGTGAAGCGATTGCCTTGCTTGCTTCCGCTAATGCTGGCAACCAACCCGCCGTTTCTGTCGGCGCCGGCCTTGAATCTTCCCGCATCTCGCTCGAGACCGGTCGCGTGCCGCTCGGCGTCGGCATCCCGCGTCGCACCGATGTCGGTGCTGCCGGCGTAAAAGCCTCCTGGGAACTCGACCTCTGGGGCCGCGAGGCTGCCAAGTCCAAGGCCGCCGAGTCCGATTTGCGCGCGGCAAAGTTCACCGCTGAACAGGCGGACCTTGCGCTCTCGGCTGAGGTTGCTCGTCTGTGGTTCGCCGTTCGCGGCGCCCGCGAACAGCTCGCTTTCCTGGAAGCCGAATTCGCCACGCGCCTGCGTGAGATGGAGATCATCGAGCAGACCGTTGGCGCGGGCTTGCTCGACTCCGATCCGCTTTCCTCCGCGCGCCTCGCCGCTGCGCAGGCTAAGGTCGACGAAGGTCTCGGCCGCCGCCGTCTCGCCGCCGTCGAAAACGCGCTCCGCGCTCTGATCGGTTCCGCCCCCGGCGTCCAACTCCCTGTAGCGAAGGGCTCCGTCGCGATGCCTGCCTTCGGCGCGGGCGTGCCGTCCGTGCTCTTGCTTCGTCGACCTGATCTCGCTGCAGCTGCCGCGCGGATCGACGCCGCGCTCTCGCGCGAAGGCGCCGCCATCGCTGATTTCTATCCCTCGGTGACGCTCAACGGCCAAGCCGGTTGGCAGGCCGATCCCGCTTCGCGTGTCGGCCGGGGCTCGTCGAGTTTCTGGTCACTAACGCCTTCGATCGATCTACCGGTGTTCGACGCTGGTCGGCGCGAAGCCAACCTTGAGGTTGCCCGCGCGCGCATTGACGGCTCCGGTGCCGAATGGACCAAGGCTGTGCTCGGCGCCTTCCGCGAAGTCGAGGACGCGCTCGCTGATCTGCGCGAGCTCGCCACGCAGGAAGAACTGACGGCTCGGGTGCTCACCGCCGTGCGCGTCCGGCTCACCAACGCCGAGGCTCGCCGTAAGGCTGGCCTCGCGAACGAGAACGAAATCCAGATTGCGCGGCGTGACGAAGCCACGGCGGCGCGCACGCTCTCGATGGTTGTCTGGGAACGCCGGCAGGTCGCGGTGCGTCTCGCCGCCGCCACCGGCGGCGGTTGGT
The DNA here is from genome assembly GCA_044232865.1 of Opitutales bacterium. Classification (GTDB taxonomy): domain Bacteria; phylum Verrucomicrobiota; class Verrucomicrobiia; order Opitutales; family UBA953; genus UBA953. The sequence continues at coordinate 2,376 of JBIILC010000007.1, forward strand.
CCGCGAAGTAACGCACCAAAGAAAAAGGGCGTCCTTGCGGACGCCCTTTCTGTTTCCGTCAAGGCGCTTAGGCCTTGATCTGCGGACGCTTGGGATCCGGCCAGTCGATATGGAAGAACTCGCCGCGGGGCTTGTCCTTGCGCTCGTAGGTGTGGGCGCCGAAGTAGTCGCGCTGACCCTGGAGCAGGTTCTGCGGGAGGTTCTCGGTGCGGTACGAGTCGAAGTACGAGAGCGCTGAGCCGAGGGTCGGCACGGGGATACCGTGCTTGACCGCGAGGGCGATGACCTTGCGCCAGTTCTTCTGCGCTTTCTTGACCGTCTTCTTGAAGTACGGATCGAGGAGGAGGTTGTCCAGGCGGGGCTTCTTGGCGAAGGCTTCGGTGATCTTCTGGAGGAAGCTCGCGCGGATGATGCAACCGCCGCGCCAGATCTGGGCGATCTCGCCGAAGTTGAGCTTCCACTTATACTCGTTCTGCGCCTCGCGCATGAGCTGGAAGCCCTGGGCGTAGGAGCAGATCTTGGAGCAGTAGAGGGCGTCGCGAATCTGTTCGATGATCTTGGCGCGATCCGGATTGGTCATCGCGCGCTTCGGGCCACGAAGAACCTTGGCGGCTTTGACGCGCTCATCCTTCACGGCGGAGAGGCAGCGGGCGAAGACGGCTTCGGCGATGGTCGGAGCCGCGACACCCATGTCGAGGGCGTTGGCGCTCGTCCACTTGCCCGTGCCCTTCTGGCCGGCGGTGTCGAGGATGACGTCGACCAGCGGGACGCCGGTCTCCGGATCCTTCTGCTTGAGCACCTTGGCGGTGATCTCGATGAGGAAGGAATTCAGGTCGCCCTTGTTCCATTCTTCGAAGGTGGTGCCGATCTCGTCGGGGGTCATGCCGAGGAGGCCGCGCATGAGGTCGTAGGCTTCGCAGATCATCTGCATGTCGCCGTACTCGATGCCGTTATGGACCATCTTGACGTAGTGGCCGGCGCCGTCGGGGCCGATGTGGGCCACGCAAGGAACACCGCCCTTGATGGGCTTGCCGGGGGTCGCGCCGGTAAGTTCGACGCCGGTGACGGCATCGACCTTGGAGGCGACGGCTTCCCAGATGGGCTTAAGTTCGGCCCAGGCAGCGGCATCGCCACCGGGCATTAGGGACGGCCCGAAACGGGCGCCTTCTTCGCCGCCGGACACGCCGGACCCAATAAAGCGGAGGCCCTTGGCCTTAAGTTCCTTCTCGCGGCGAATGGTGTCCGTCCAGAGGGCGTTGCCGCCGTCGATGATGATGTCGCCCGGCTCGAAGGCCGCGGCGAGCTCGTTGATCACGGCGTCGGTCGGTCCACCGGCTTTGACGAGGATGACGGCCTTGCGGGGCTTCTTGAGGGAGGCCGCGAAGTCCTTAATGGTCGGGCAGCCAGTCAGCTTGCCCGGGGTCTTCGGGTTTTCTTTCACGAACTCGTCAGTCTTAGCGGTCGTGCGGTTGTACACCGAGATCGCGAAGCCGTGGTCGGCGATGTTGAGGGCGAGGTTCTGACCCATGACGGCCAGACCGATGAGACCAATGTCGGATTGCATAAGAGGAGCCAATGCGAACCCCCGGGGGCTGGCATGGCAAACAAGAAAAGGGGCAGGTTTCGCCCGAAAGCTCCTGTTTTCGGCACTGACGACCGCCTTTCCCCTCGCCTCATTAGGGCCGCTTGGCATCGTCGGGTGCTGTTATGTCCCAGCTCGTCGGCAAGCGCATTACCCTCGGTGTCACTGGCTCCATCGCCGCCTACAAGGCCGCGGACCTAGTCTCCCAGCTCGTCAAGTATGGCGCCGAGGTCCAGGTGGTCATGACCAAAGGGGCAACCCAGTTCATCACCCCGATGACACTGCAGGTGCTCTCCCGCCGCCCGGTCGCATTCGATCTCTGGGCCGAGGGTGCTAACTCTATCCCAGGTCACATCGAAATCGCCGATTCGTCGGACCTCCTACTGGTCGCCCCGCTGACGGCCCACGTGATGGCCGAGTTCGCCCACGGGCTCGCCCCCGACCTCCTGACCAGCGTCTATCTCGCGACGCGTGGCCCAGTTCTCCTTTGCCCGGCGATGAACGGTAAGATGTATGAGCACGCCGCCACTCAGGCTAACCTGAAGACGCTCCGTTCCCGCGGTCACGCGATCGTCGAGCCAGCGGAAGGCATGCTGGCCTGCGGCTACGAGGGTAACGGCAAGCTCGCGCCAGTCGAAGAGATCGTGAGCCGCGTGCTCTCGATCCTGGGCTGAGTCCGATGGACCCGCGCGCCCTCCGCCAGCGACTCGAGGCTTCGGCGAAGGCGCTGGGCTTCGACGCGTTCGGCGTGGCGCCAGTCGAGGTCGATGTCCGCGCTGACTATTTTAAGAAGTGGATCGCGGACGGCATGCACGGCGACATGGCCTGGCTGGCCCGTAATCCCGAACGCCGCACCGACGCCCGTAAGGTCATGCCGGAGGCCCGTAGCCTCGTGGTCGTCGGGCTTAATTATTATCAACCGCATCCGCCGGCCGGCTACCGCATCGCGAAGTACGCGCTGGGTGCCGATTACCACGGCGTGATTCTCGCTCGCCTCCAGCAACTCTGCGAAGCGATGCAGGCGCTCGGCGGCGAACAGAAGCCTTACGTCGATACGGGCCCCGTGCTCGAGAAGCCCGTTGCCGCCGCCGCCGGCCTTGGTTGGCAGGGCAAGAGCACGATCCTTATCCACCGCGGTGCGGGGACTTGGCTCTTCCTCGGCGTCATCCTGACGACCCTCGAACTCGAAGTTTCGGCGGCGAAGGAGCCGGACCGCTGTGGCACGTGTACGCGCTGCATCGATGCCTGCCCGACGGCTGCGATTATCGCCCCGTATAAATTAGATGCCCGCAAGTGCCTGGCTTACCTGACCATCGAGCACAAGGGCGCCATCCCCGTCGAATACCGCGAAGCCCTCGGCGACCGCGTGTTCGGCTGTGACGACTGCCTCGACGTCTGCCCGTGGAATAAGTGGGCCGTGGCCACCCGCGAAGCCCATTTCGCCCCGCGCCCGCATCCACCACTTCGCGAGACGCTGGCCTGGACGGACGAGCAGTTCCTCACGCACTTCAAGGGTACGCCGGTCGAACGTCTTGGGCTCGCCCGCTGGCATCGTAATGCGCTCACGGTCCTGGGTAATGTCGGCGAGCGTGCCGACCTTCCGGCCGCCGAAGCGCTCCTCGGCTCGGCTGATCCAATGGTCGCAGAACACGCCGCTTGGTCCGTCGCCCGCCTGCGCGCACGTTGAACCTACGGGTTGCCTCGGGCGACTAGGTTGTCCTAATGGCTAGCGTGACTCTCGCCCAAGCCTACTACGCGCTCGCCGCCTTCCTCCTCCTGGCTGGCTGGCTCATCGTCACCGACTCGCCGGTCCTGCGATCCTTTCGCCGTTCTAAAAGCGCCACCGCCTTGCTCGCCCTCGTCGCCATCGCCTGGTTCGCTTGGTGGCTAATGAACATCCCCGATGCCGATCTCGCCGGCTTGCCGCGTATGCCGGTAGTCGTCGGCTTCATCGGCGCGAGCCTGCTGACCTTTGTTTATATGCCGGACTTCCTTTCGGTCAGGGCCCTCGGGGTGATCATGCTCTTCCTCGCCCGACATACTTTGGACGCCGGCTACCGTCAGCTTCCTTATAGCCTACTCGACGCGTCGGTGAGCTACGGCGTACTCGTGCTCTTCGGCTTCTGGTGGGCCTGCTCGCCGCCGGTGTTCTGCCGTCAGTGCGATTGGGTCCTCGCCACGGAGGGTCGCCGCAAGGCCTTCGGTGGGCTCAGCCTCCTCCTGGCCGTCGCTTGCGTCGCCCAGTCTTTCCGCCTCGCGTGAGCCGCGCCCTGCTCATCGTCGTCTCGGGTCCCGCTGGCAGCGGCAAGACCACGCTCTGCTCGCGGCTAACCGAAGCCTACCCGCAGGCTATCCGCCGCGTCATCACCTGCACGACTCGTGCGCCGCGCGCCGGCGAGTCGGACGGCGTGGATTATCATTTCCTGACGCGCAGCAGCTTCGAGCAACAGGTCGGCGCGGGCGTCTTCCTCGAACACGCCACCGTGCACGGTAACTTCTACGGCCCCCGCGCCGCCGATGTCGCCACGCACCTCGGCGCTGGTTTCGACGCACTCCTCAATGTCGACGTCCAGGGCGCGGCCACAATTCGCGCCAAGGGCGCCGCCGATCCACGCCTTGCCGCCGCGCTCGTCACGGTCTTTATCCGCGTGAGCGACCACGCCGAACTTCGCCGCCGGCTCACGGGTCGTGGCACCGATCCGGTCGACGAAATCGACCGCCGCGTCGCCGCCGCCGAAGAGGAGATTCGCCACGCGGGTTCCTATCAGCATGTGATTGAGAGCGGTAGCCGCGAAGCCGACTTCGCCGCCTTGCAAAGCATCTACCTCGCCGAGAAGGCCCGCCGTCCATGATGGAAAAGAATGACATCGCGAGCGTCCTCGACGAGATTGCCACGTTCATGGAGTTGACCGGGGAGAACCCGTTCAAGATCCGCGCTTACTCCGCCGGCGCTCGCATCCTCGAGAATATGACCGAGGACCTCGGCGAGCTCATCGACGGAGGCAAACTCGCCGACATCCCCGGATTGGGCGAGGCGCTCGTCGACAAAATCTCAACGCTCCGTCGCGACGGCGTCTTGCCTTTCCATCAGAAGCTCAAGGCTTCGATTCCCGCCGGCCTTCTCGAGGTCATGCAGATCCCCGGCCTCGGCCCAAAGAAGGTTCGCGCGCTCTGGACGCTGCTCGCCGTGGAAGATCTCGCGAAACTGAAGGAGGTTTGCGAATCCGGTGCGGTCGCTGAGCTCAAGGGCTTCGGCGAGAAGACGCAGGATAAGATCCTCGAAGGCATCAAGAACCGCATCGCGTACGGCAAGCGTCACCGCTGGTACGAAGCCGCGGCCATCGCCGAGCCGATCCTCGCTGGCCTGCGCGCATTGCCCCAAGTCTCGCTCGCCGAATCCGCGGGCTCGCTCCGCCGCGCCCGCGAGACGGTCGGCGACCTCGACTTCCTCGTGGCCTCATCCGAACCCAAGCCAATCATGGATTGGTTTGTTGCCTATCCTGGGGTCAAAGAGGTCACCGCCCATGGCGAGACGAAGTCCAGCGTGCGCTTCGAGAACGGCCTGCAGGCCGACCTGCGCGTCGTGCCGGCCGAGCAGTTCTATTTCGCACTCCATCACTTCACGGGCTCCAAGGAGCACAACGTCGCCATGCGCCACCGCGCGCTTGGACGCGGGCTGAGCATGAGCGAGTGGGGCTTCAAGTCCGTCGATGACAAGACCGTCGCCCCCGGCGCCAAGAACGAGGAAGAGGTCTTCCGCGCGCTCGGCTTGCCGTGGATTCCGCCCGAACTCCGCGAGGGTAATGGTGAGATCGACGCCGCCGAAGCCGGCCAACTGCCCAAACTCGTCCAGCTCTCTGATCTGCGCGGCGTCTTTCACAATCACACGACGGAATCGGATGGCGACCACACGCTCGACCAGATGGCGGCCGCAGCCGAAGCCCACGGCTGGGAATACCTCGGAATCTCCGACCATTCGAAATCCAGTTTCCAAGCCAGCGGCCTCGACGAGCCCCGCCTCGCGAAGCAGCTCGAAGATATCGCTCAACTCAACGCCTCGAAGAAGTATCGCTTGCGCGTGCTCTCCGGCAGCGAGGTCGATATTCTCAAGGACGGCACGCTCGACTTCTCCGACGACGTGCTCGCTCGCTTGGACTTCGTCGTGGCCTCGGTGCACACCCTTTTCACCTTGGATCGCGACGCCCAGACGGCCCGCATCATCAAGGCCATCGAGAATGAGCACGTGGACATGGTCGGCCATCTCACCGGACGCCTCCTTAACAAGCGTGAGCCTTACGACGTCGATATCGCCAAGGTCATCGATGCCGCCGCAGCCAACGACACAATCATTGAGCTCAACGCGAACCCGTGGCGACTCGACCTAGACTGGCGCTGGTGGCGCCGTGCGTCCGAGAAGGGCGTGCTGTGCTCAATCAACCCAGACGCGCACGATGTCGACCAATTGGCCTTCGCCGCGCACGGCGTGCGCATCGCCCGCAAGGGCTGGCTGACGTCGGAGCAGGTGCTTAACACGCGTTCGTTGCCGGAAGTGCTGTCCTGGCTCGGTCGCTGAGGGCTCCTTACGGCTCGCCCTGAGGGCGCGGCCCGTCCTATCCTGCCGCATGCTGCACGATAAGCGCCGTCTGCTCCTCATCGCCGGACCTTGCTCCCTCGAATCGGAGTCCAACTGCCGGACCGTCGCCACAGAGCTTAAGGCCCTCGCCGCCCGCCATCCGGAGCTGAACATCATCTTCAAGGGATCTTACGATAAGGCCAACCGTACCTCGCTCGGCGGCGACCGCGGTCCTGGCATGCAGGCCGGCCTCGACCTCCTCGCGATGGTGAAGAAGGACTTCGGATTCAAGGTCCTCACTGACATTCACGGCCCCGAGCAGTGCGAAGCGGTCGGCAAGGTGGTTGACGTACTACAGATCCCCGCGTTCATGTGCCGCCAGACCGACCTCCTTGTCGCGGCTGCCAAGACCGGCAAGGTCGTCAACGTGAAGAAAGGCCAGTTCCTCTCTCCGTTTGAGATGCGTTTCGTCGTCGATAAGCTCGAAGGAGCTAAGGCCGCTGAGATCTGGCAGACCGACCGCGGCACGACTTTCGGCTACCAGAACCTCGTCGTCGACATGCGCTCCTTCCCGATCATGGCCGGCTTCGGCCACCCGACGATCATGGACGCCACGCATGCCGTGCAGCTTCCTGGAGCGGCCGGTGGCTCTTCTGGCGGTCAGCGCGAATACGTCCCGGTCCTCGCCAAGGCGGCCCTTGCGGCCGGTGCCGACGGTCTCTTCATGGAGACGCATCCTGATCCGCAGAAGGCTATTTCCGACGGTCCGTCGCAAGTGCCCCTCGCGGAGTTCCCAGCGCTCGTCGAATCCTGCCTCCGCGTCTGGAAAGCTGTCCGCGCTTAAGCGGTCAGCTTCGCAATCGCCTCACGGTCGGGCTTGCCGCTGGCGTTTGTCGGCATGCTCGGGACGAACACGTAACGCCGTGGACGTGCCGCCGGCTCGAGTGCTTCGCAGGCCACGCGTAGCGCCGCTTCGGCTGAGGCGGGTCCGATGACGCAAGCCGTCACGACTTCGCCCCAGCGAACGTCGACCATGCCGAGCACGACCGCCTCCTTGATGAGCCCGCTTGAGAGCAGGGCTTGTTCGACGCGGGCCGGGTCGACCTTTTCGCCGCCGGTGATGATCACGCGGTCGGCGCGTCCGGAAATCTTGATGCTCCCGTCCGCGGCGACGTCGCCCCGATCACCGCTCACCCACGGGCTATCGAGCGGCCCGTCGGGCCATAGGCCGATACCGAGCGCGGTGGTGGCGATAGTGACAATACCGCCGGCGTTCGCCGCAAACACTACGCCGGGCAAGGGAGTGCCGCGCACGGATTCGCCCGACCAGATTTTTTCCGGCGGACAAAGTGCGCAGGCCGCCGCGGTCTCGGTCGAGCCGTATGTAAGAAAGACGGGCAGGCGGCGCGTACGAATCTCGGCGAGCAACTGAGCGGGCACCGCCGAGCCACCGAGCAGAATCACATCAAACAAGCGCAGCCAGCTTTCACCATCAGCTCGAGCGAGTAACCGTGATAGTTGTGCGGGGACTAGGGAAATAATCTTCGTGCCCAGGGAAGGGAGCGCGATGGAGGGCAGGGCGGTGACTTCGGCGAAGCGACCATCGATGACGAGATGGTGGCCGCCGGTGACGCGCGCCCGGATTGCTGGCATAAACCCGCTGACGTGCCAGGGCGGCGTGCACGTGACGCCATGCAGGATCGGCGAGAGCCCGCGGGCGACGAGCGCATCACGCAGGCCGAGGGCCGCGGCTCGGAGGGTTTCCGAAGAATGGATGACGAACTTCACTTTGCCACCGGTTCCGCCGGTCGGGATCATCACGCGGCCGCGCCAATTCTTCGGCCAATCACACGTACCGAGGCCGCGCGGTTCGGGGGCGTGGCCTTTGACGATCGTGCCACGGGGAATCTGGCGGGCGGCTTCTGCGAGATCGTGTTCGGACCAGCGCGGATTACCCAAGAAGACGGGCAGGCCGGCATCATGCGCTAGCAGGGCTTCCTGTAGGTGCGCGGTATGGTCCGCGTGGAAGACCGCGATGGCGCTCATGTCAGGTCGTGCCAGAAGCCCGCCCAATCATAGCCCGGCAGGCCGCCCGCAGAGGCTCCAGGCGCATGACGATCGCGTCCGTCGCTTTCGAAGCGACCTAAGGTATCAAATCCTACCGTGCCCGCCGCTGGATCCTGTGCCGCCAGCCAGAGGGCGCCTTGTCGGCCAATCGCAGTCTCGAAGCAGGAAGAATAAACGACGGTGCCCACGTGCGTAGCCCGCCACGCCAAGAGGTCATCCCAATCGCCGGCGAGTAAAGGCTTCACGACAATTGTACCGCTCCAGTCGACTCCTCCCGGAGTGAGGAAAGATTCGTCGAGCGCAATCTTGTCCGGTCCGAGCGAGGCGTAACCCGGGTGCCCGACAGGGAGCGGTTGTTCGAGGAATTCAACCTGCGCCTGCGCGCGCGCGAACTCGGCCCAGCGGCGCGCCGTCTGCAGGTCCAGTGAGCCGTTGGCATCCAAGCGCAGGCGACCCGGGAATCGGCTCAGCACGCCGAGGATAGATTCCTCCGATGTCTCCGGTGAAATCTTGACCTTCAAGGTCTGGAAGCCCGCGGCCACCTTCGCCTCGGTCTCCATCACCGAAAGCGTCATGAGTCCGGCGCAAGGCAGGGTGCCGCCGAAGCCAGCGATCTTCTCCCAAAGGCGGCAGCTGGAGAGTGTGGATGAGAGGCAGGGTAGCGGCGTCGGCGAGGCGTCAACGGCCGCGATCAAGTGGGAAAGGTTGCCTTGGGCGGAGCGGAGGAATTCCAAGGCTTGTTCGACGGTCTCGGTTGGGAAGCCGGGCCAAGGGGCAATCTCGCCGTACCCGGTACCCTGGTCCGACTGGGTCCGCAGGATGATGCGATCTACGCTGTCGACGGCGCCGGCGCCCGTCGTCACCGGCGAGCGCAGTCGTCGTCGGACGCGTTTGAAGTCGAAATAACCGCTGGTCATGGGGCGAATAGACGGCAATCCGGACAAACTCGCAAAATCAATTTGCCACCCCTCCGGGGGGTGCCTAACACCCTTTGGGGAAACCGACCACTCATGGCCTCCTCGAAATCCAAGGGCCGCGTTTCCCTAGACGAACGCTTTTACCTGTCCGCGGACGACTTCTTCCCCGCCAACGCCGGCCTCGGCCTGACGTATGACGACGTCTCCCTAGCGACCCGCTACTCCGAGGTCCTCCCCCGGATGACCCGCCTCGATTCGTCGCTCTCCGACGCCCTGGCGCTATCCCTCCCGATCGTTTCGTCCGATATGGACACGGTCACCGAGCACCGCATGGCCATCGCGATGGCGCTTAACGGTGGCCTCGGCCTCCTTCACTATAACATGCCGGAAGCCGACCAGGTCTCCGAAGTCCGTCGCGTGAAGAACCACATCCACGGCATGATTGGCGATCCCGCAGTCGTCTCGGCCGACGACACTATCGGTCAGGTCCTCGCCCGCATTGAACGAGACGGCCTGGCCTTCAGCACCTTCCCGGTGACGTCCTCCGACGGGACACTCCTCGGCCTCCTACCCGGCAGCACGGTCAAGGAGCGCCACGGCCAGCGCAAGGTCGTCGCGGTCATGATCCCGCGCGACAAGGTCTTCACCGTCGCGGAAAAGGATCTCGGCAAGGACCCCATCGCTACCGCCGACCGTAAGTTCTCCGAGCACGTTGGCCAGAACAAGCTCCTCGTGGTCGACGCCAAGAACAAGCTGCGCGGCCTCTTTACCCTCAGCGACATCGAGCGTATCTCCGAAGAATCCCGCGCCCACGTCCGCCCGACCCGTGACGCTGATTTCCGTCTCCGCGTCGGCGTCGCCATCTCGGTTCCCCGCACGGCCGACGGCGAAATCGACCGCGCCCGCTTACTCGCCCACGTCAGCGCCCTTATCGACGAAGGCGCGGACGCCCTCGCGATTTCCACCGCCCATGGCCACACCAAGGGTGTCGGTGACGCGCTGCGCATGCTGCGCAAGGCCCATAAGGGTATCACGCTCATCGCCGGCAACGTCACCAGTGGCGAAGGCGTCGAGTTCCTCGCCGCGGCCGGCGCGGACACCGTCAAGATTGGCCAGGGCCCCGGCTCGATCTGCACGACCCGTATCGTCGCCGGTGTCGGCATCCCGCAGCTCACCGCACTTTACGTCGCCTCCCGCGCCGCCGCCAAGAAGGGCGTGCGCATCCTCGCGGACGGCGGCATCACGAAGAGCGGCGACATCGTCAAGGCGCTCACCCTCGCCGATGCGGTCATCCTCGGCGGCCTGCTCGCCGGTAGCCGCGAAGCCCCGGGCAAGCTGATGGAGATCAACGGCAAGACTTATAAAGAATACCGCGGCATGGGTTCGCACGAAGCCATGCGTAAGGGTTCCGCCGCTCGCTACGGCCATTCGGCCAGCGGCAAGTTCAGCAAGGTCGCCGCCGAAGGCATCGAAGCGCTCAAGGAAGTTTCCGGTACGGTCGATCAGGTCCTCGGCACCCTCGCTGGTGGCGTCCAGAGTGGCCTCGGCTACCTCGGCGCAGCGAACCTCGCCGAACATCGTAAGCGCGCCCGCTACATCCGCGTCACTCCTGCCGGTCAGCGCGAAGCCGCCCCGCACGACGTCATCGAAATCAAGGCGGGCTCCTAAACACTTCTATGGCAGCGTTTTTCCGAGGTCTTCTCCTCTTTCTCTTTGGCGCGATTGTCGGCGCCGGCGGCATCCTTTTCTTCACGCCGAGCTTCAATGTCGTCGTCAGTCGCAGCGAGTCCGCCGCCCGGCCGATCGAGGTCGCGGTCGCTTCGGAACCTGTCGTCGTTCCAGCCGTGCCCGTGGCGCCCAAGGCTTCCTCGCCGGTAGCGCCTCTTGCCCCGACGGTCGTCGCAGTCGCTCCCGCCCCCGCCACTTCGGTCGCTCCTGCCGCCGCCGACCCGGCCATCGACTTTAAGGCCATCTCGGAATACCTCATTCTCTGGCCGACGGCGGTGTCGGTGAAGACCGCGACCACGGTTCCGGTCATTGTCGATGGGAAGAAAGTCCAAGATCTGGCGCTCGAAGTCGGCACGGTCCTGCAGGTTTCCAAGGTCCTCGCCGATGGCTCGCTTGAGGTACGTGCCAAAGGCGCCAAGTTCGAGATCAAGAGCACGCTCACCGATTTTTCCGTCGAACTCGGCAAGCGTGTCTCGGAGCTCGTCGCTAAGGGCGTGAAGGTTGATGCGCCCTTCGTCGCCAACTCGTCCGCGATGACTCCCGTCGCTCCGGTGGACGTGCCCCCGGCAACGGCGGCTCTGGTAGCTGCCGTTATCCCGAAGGGCCCGCTCACCCTCGCTCAGCGCGTCGATGTCCTTTTTGGAGTCAAGCCCGACGATGTCATCCCAGCCGCGCCGGTTCCGGCTGCGTCTCCAGCACCGGCAGCTACGGTTCCTGTTGCTCCCATCATCGAAGCTACGCCTGCCCCAGCCCCGGCCGCCGACCCAAAGGCTGGCGAGAAGGGTAAGGATCTCGACCGTAAGATGAATCAGCTCTTTAAGTGATCCGTCCGTGAGTCACGCGAAAATCTATTCCTGGAACGTCAACGGCGTCCGCTCCGCCCTCGGCAAGGGGCTGGCCGATTTCATCGCGTCCGCCGATCCGGATGTGCTCTGCCTGCAGGAGACGAAGTGTGAGACCGCCGTCGCTTCCACGCTCGGCCTGGCCTATCCGCACCAGTTCTGGCATGAGGCCGAGAAGAAGGGCTACTCCGGCACGGCGGTACTCTCGAAGACCGCGCCGCTTTCCGTCGCCACCGACTTCCCGGGCGACCATCCACCCGAAGGCCGCGTGGTCACGGCGGAGTTCAACGGGCTCTTCGTCGTTAGTGCCTACGTCCCGAATTCTCAGCGCGAACTCGAGCGCCTCGATTATCGCCTGCAGTGGGATGCCGACTTCCGTAAATATCTCGCCCGCCTCGCGAAGAAGAAGCCGGTCGTGGTCTGCGGTGACCTCAATGTCGCGCACGCCGAGATCGACCTCGCTAATCCTTCGACGAACCGCCGCAACGCCGGCTTCACCGACGAGGAGCGCGAGTCTTTCAGCCAGCTCCTTTCCCAGCACGGCTTCACGGATACCTTCCGTGCGCAGCATCCATCTCTCGCGCAGCGCTACAGTTGGTGGTCGTATCGCCCCGGTATCCGCGCCCGCAACATCGGCTGGCGCCTGGATTACTGCCTGACTTCTGACGGCTTGAAGTATTCGCAGGCGGACATCCACGACAAGGTCACCGGCTCGGACCACTGTCCGGTATCGGTGCGCGTTCAGGCCGAGCTCTGAGTTTGCTTAAGGAGTTGTCTGGTCGAAGGGATAAACCCGCGGATTTTTTTGGAGGCGCTTCCGTTCGACATACCACATCAGGCCGACGATGAGAGCGAACACGCCACTCACCATCACGAGCAGACCCCAAATACCCCAGAAGTCGTCGCGGTAGCAATCGTCCGGACGCGATGACTGGTAGCGGACGGGGATCTTTTGCCCAACACTCTCGCCGCCGTATAGCTGAACTTCATCTTCATGGGCTTTACCATGCTCGTCGGCATAGCGCACGACACCGTAAGCGCTGTCATAGGCCTCCCTGTTCTTCCATCGGGCATGATGCACCGTCCGAATACTGATGATCTCGGCTTCGGTCGGGATGCTGGCGAACTGGAAGGCCGCACACCACGCCAGCCAACCGCTGAGGAAGATTGCGCCCAGGCAGGCGACCATGCCGAGCACGCTGAGTTCGCGGGGGGCGGTGGGGCTCATCTTAGCGCGTAGCTTCTCCGGTCAGTCGGCGTACCCAGGGTACGAGTACGAGCAGTAGGACGGTCATCCCGCCCACGAGCAGCGCCTGCTGCCAGAAGAAGTGGGCGAGCGCCTGTGGGTCCTTGGCGTTGAATTCGCCGGCGATCACGCCAGCGAGCTTGTTGCCGAGCGCGGTGCCGAGGAACCAGATGCCCATGACGAGCCCAGTCAGTTTCACGGGGGCGAGCTTGGTCATCGCGCTCAGGCCCACGGGGCTGAGGCAGAGTTCCCCGATGGTCTGGAGGAAGTAGACGCCGATCAGCCACCAAGGGCTGACTTTGCCGGCGGCGGTGAGCTGCGCCGCTGGGACGAGCATCGCGAACGAGAGGCCAAGGAAGACGAGGCCCCAGACGAACTTCATGGGAATCGAAGGCTGACGTTCCCGCAGACTGACCCAGAGCCACGCGAACAGCGGCGCGAGTGCGAGAATGAAGAGTGAGTTCACGGACTGGAACCACGACGAGGGGAAGGCGAAACCGAATAGCTCATTACGGGTGAGTTCATCCGCGAAGAGCGTGAGCGAGGAGCCGGCTTGTTCGAACACCGCCCAGAAGAGGATCGCGCAGATGAAGAACACCAGGATGGCCGCAATGCGCCGACTGTCTTGATCCCTTTGCACGACGCCAAACCAGATCACGCCGACAAACGGCAGCGAGAAGACGATTGGGTTGATCCAGGCGATATCGTCCGACGCAATCATCACGCCGAGCATCGCGGCCGTGCCCACCGCAACCAGCACGAGCTTGCTCCATGGTCGTGGTGCGGTCGCTTCGGGCGGATGGCCGATGTGTGAGAGCCAATGCCAGTGGCGCAAATAGACGATCATGCCGATGGTCATGCCAATCCCCGCGGCGCCGAAGCCCCAGTGCCAGCTATGCGTCGGGTCGAGCCCCCAGTCGGTGAGCAGCGCCTTGAACTGTTCACCCTGCGCTAGCCAGCCGACGACGAGCGGCGCGGCGAAGGCGCCGAGGTTGATGCCCATGTAGAAGAGCGAGAAGCCGGCGTCCCGGCGCGTGTCGCCATGCGAGTAGAGTCCGCCGACGAGCGTGCTGATGCTCGGCTTGAGCAGGCCCGTGCCCAGCGCGACGAGGATGAGTCCGGCGTAGAAGGTCGGTTCGGAGGCGACTGCCAGGCAGAAGTGGCCCGCGGTGATGATTAACCCGCCGATGAGGACGGCGCGGCGCGCCCCGATAAAGTTGTCCGCGAGGTAGCCCCCGAGGATGCACACCATGTAACTCGCCATGGTGTAGTTCCCGTAGATTTGCGCGGCCGATTTTTGGTCCATCCCCATCCCGCCCATCGCCAAGGGGGCGATCATGAAAAGAAGGAGGATCGCCCGCATGCCGTAGTAGGAGAACCGTTCCCACATCTCGGCGTAGAAGAGCATGCTCAGGCCCTGGGGGTGGCCGGCCATGCCCCCATGGTCGCGCTCAGTATGCTTGGCCGGCGATTCGACGTCTGGGGTCAGTTCGTGCATCAGCGGGGGTTATAAGCGGGGTAATAGGGGAGGGGGAGCCGGTATGCAATCGGCCGCTCTCCGATGGTCGGCGTTGACAAAGGGGGCCTGAGGCCTAGTTTTGAGACTCATTCTCAATTAGAGTGACTCCGCTTTCCCAACTTCTGCCCGGCCAATTCGGCAAGCTGGCCTCGCTCAATCCCGAGCGTGGGGTGGATCAGCGTTTAATGGCTCTAGGACTGCTCCCAGGCATGGTCCTCAAACTCATCCGGAGGGCGCCGCTCGGCGACCCGCTCGCCATCGAGTTCGGCGGCCAAGTCGTCAGCCTTCGCCTTGCCGAGGCCGAGAACCTGATCGTCGACGTCTCCGCTGACTGTCCCATTCAACGACCGCGCCAGCCGTGAGCACTCCCGAAGCAGGCCTCCTGGTCGCGCTCGTCGGTAACCCTAACACCGGCAAGTCGACTCTCTTCAACTCCCTGACGGGCCTCCGTCAGCGCGTCGGCAATTACCCCGGCGTCACCGTCGCCCGCAAGTCTGGCACCTGTGATCTCGGCGACGGACAAAAAGTCGAGCTGGTCGATCTGCCCGGACTCTACTCGCTCGCGGCGGCTTCGCCCGACGAGCAGGTCGTCATCGATGCGCTGTCGGGCAACATCGCCGGCGATCGCCGTCCCGATGCCGTGGTGCTCGTCGTCGACGCGACGAACCTGCTCCGTAATCTCTTCCTCGCCTCGCAGGTCGCCGAGCTCCGCCGTCCGGTGGTCATCGTCCTTAACCAGGCCGACGTCGCCAAGGAACAAGGCCTTCGTATCGATACCGAGCTGCTCTCTCGTCGCCTAGGTGGCGTGCCCGTCGTGCTTTCGTCCGCCTGGAAGGGCGAAGGAATCCTCGACGTGCGTCGGGCGATTGCCAGCGCAGTGGCTAAGCAGGCCCCGGTGAAGCGTGTCGTCTGGCCAACCAATATCGCCGCCGCCCTCGCGGATGTCGCTGCCGCCGCTGCTGCCGACACGGGTAAGCCGATCTCGGATGCCGACGCGCAGCGACTGCTCTTCGATACAAATCCGACGACGGCTGATCGCCTGGGATGGACCATCACGCAGCGGGATAAGACCCTCCGCTCGGCGCGCGACCGCGTCCGTAATTCGGGCTATAACCCGATGGCCGCCGAGCCGCTCGTGCACTATGCGCACTTGCGCGTGATCCTCGAAGGCGTGGTCACCGAAGGCGCAGGTAAGGCCGGCCGTAGCGCCGCCGTCGACCGTCTGCTCCTGCATCGTTTCCTCGGCCCTGTTCTGTTCTTGGGAATCATGCTCGGCTTCTTCGGCTCTGTCTTCTGGCTGGCGAAGTTCCCCATGGAGTGGATTCAGTTCGGCGTCGACGCCCTGAAGGGCGTCGTCGCGCCGCAACTCGACGCCTATCCGATGCTCCAAAGCCTGCTGGCGGACGGTATCATCGGCGGCGTCGGCGCCTTCTTGGTCTTCCTGCCGCAAATCCTCATCCTCTTCCTGTTCATCGGAATCCTGGAGGACAGCGGCTACATGGCGCGCGCCGCGTTCATCATGGACCGCCTCTTCAGTTGGTGCGGCCTCAATGGGAAGAGCTTCGTGCCGTTGCTCTCCGGTTTTGCCTGCGCGATTCCGAGCCTACTTTCCACGCGTACGATCGAAGACCCCAAGGCCCGCCTCGCGACCGCCTTCGTCGTGCCGTTCATGAGTTGTTCGGCCCGCTTCCCGGTGTATGCGCTGATGTGCGCCGCCTTCATCGGTCCGCTCTATGGCGCTGGCTGGCAATCCATCGTGATGATCGGCATGCATTGTGTCGGCCTGCTCTTCGCCGTCCCGACCGCGTTCGTGCTCACCCGCCTCGTGCTCAAGGTGAAGCCCCAGCCGTTCGTCCTCGAGCTCCCGCGCTACCAGATGCCCAAGCCGCGCGATGTCATCTGGCGCATGTGGCAGAACGCCGCTGAATTCGTCTCGAAGGCCGGTACGGTCATCTTCGCCATCACAATTATCGTGTGGGCGCTTTCCTATTTCCCGCGCGACGCGTCGGTCGCCGAGCGCATCAAGTCCGCCAACCCGGCTGCTTCCGAAGAAGTGGTGAAAGCCAAACTCCAGGCGGCCTACGTTGAACAATCCTACATGGGGCGCTTTGGTAAAGCGGTGCAGCCGATCTTTGATCCGCTCGGCTTCGACTGGAAGATCACCGTCGGGGTGCTCGCGAGCTTCCCCGCCCGCGAGGTCATTGTCTCGACGCTCGGCGTGACGTACTCCGTCGGCGAAGGCGCCGAGGCCGATAGTCAGCATCTCCGCAAGGCCATGCAGGACGCAAAGTGGTCCGAGGGTCCGCGCGCCGGCACCCCAATCTTCTCCCTCGCCGCGGTGCTCGCGCTGATGGTCTTCTTCGCTCTCTGCTCGCAGTGCGGACCGACGATCGCGACGCTCGCTCAAGAGACCGGCGGTTGGAAGTGGGCCGCGGGATCTTTTGTCTACATGACGGCCCTCGCCTGGCTCGCCGGGACGGCTGTCTATCAAGTCGTCATCCGCCTCTCATGAATCTCGAAGCTGTCATCGTCGGAGCTGTCGTCGGGGTCGCCGCTGGCTGGCTGATTCGCCGCTGGCTCGCCGCCGCCCGCCGTCGCAAAGAAGGTGGCTGCGCCGGGGACTGTGGTTGTGCGACGAAGCTAAAGCCGAAGAAGTGATGAGGTAGGGGCGCGACTGCGTCGCGTCCGTTCACCAACTTATCAACAACTCGCCGCTCAGGACGGCTGCTGCTGGCTGAGACAATGCAACGCACCGCCTTCGATGAGCAGCAAGCGGCAGTCGATGCCGACGACTTTGCGTCCAGGGAAGCAGTCACCGACGATACCCATGGCGACCTTGTCGGAATCCTGGCTGTAAAGCGGCACGAGGACGCCGCCGTTCACGATGAGGAAATTGGCGTGGCTCGGCGGCAGGTCGCGCCCGGCGAGGCGGATGGACTTGGGCAGTGGGAGCTCGATGATGTCGAGGCGTTGGCCACGCGGACGCATTTCGCGCAGTCGCTTGAGGTTCTCCTGCAACGGCGCGTAGTTCGGCGAGGCCTTGTCAGCCTCACTGACGGCGAGGATGGTGCGCGGCGCGATGAAGCGGGCGAGGTTATCGATGTGGCCGTCGGTGTCGTCGTTGGCCAGGCCTTCACCAATCCAGAGGAGTTCGTCGATCGCGAGGCCGTCGCGGATGGCGGCGTGGAACGCGGCGTCATCGCGGCCTTCGGCGCGATTCGGATTGTTCTGCACGGCCTCGGTGGTGAGGAGTAGGCCGTCACCGGAGACTTCGATGCCGCCGCCTTCGAGTTCAAACGGATAGCTGAACTTCTGCACGCCAAGTCGCGCGGCGATCTTACCGGGGACTTGGTTGTCGAGCGAAGCCTCGAACTTGCCGCCCCAACCGTGGAATTCCCAGTCGGTGAGCGCGAGCTCCTTGGTCTGGTCGTTCTTTACGAAAATCGGGCCGTGGTCGCGACACCACACGTCGTCGGTGGCGATGTCGGTCAGCTCGATGACGGAAAGGTCAGCCTTAGCTTCCTTGAGCTCACGTTCAGCTTCGGCGCGCAGCTTGCCCGCGGCGTTGATCTTCACGGGCTGGAACTTCGAAATCGCCGCGGCGAACTCCGCAAACTTCGCGGGGATGAGCCCGTAGTGTCCGGGCCAGAGCGCAGTGTTCGAAGGCCAGGACAACCAGGTGGCGGACTGGGGTTCCCATTCCGCGGGCATGCGGAATCCGTGGGAGCGAGGCGAGGCCATGCGGAAGGTCAGTCGCGCAGACGGCGCGTCAGGTCGCCGTAGGCGTCGATGCGGCGGTCGCGGAAGAACGGCCAAATGCGGCGGAACTCGCGCTGCTTCACGAGGTCGCAATCGGCGAGGAGGATTTCCTCCTTCTCGACGGAAGCACGGGCTACGATCTCGCCGTACGGATCGGAGACAAAGCTTTGGCCCCAGAATTGGGTGCGGCCTTCGGTGCCGACGCGGTTGGTCGCGGCGACGTAGCAACCATTGGCGACGCCGTGGCCGCGCTGGACAGTCTCCCAAGCGTTATGCTGCGCATGGCCGAGGGCAGCCTTCTCTTCGGGCAACCAGCCGATGGCGGTCGGGTAGAAAAGAATCTGCGCGCCGCCGAGCGCGGTGAGGCGCGCGGCTTCGGGGTACCACTGGTCCCAGCAGATGAGCACGCCGATATCGCCGTGCGCGGTCTTCCAGGTGCGGAAGCCGAGGTCGCCCGGCGTGAAATAGAATTTCTCTTCGAAGCCCGGATCCTGCGGGATGTGCATCTTGCGGTACTTGCCGAGCACAGTGCCGTCGGCGTCGATGACGGCCGCGGTGTTGTGGTAGACTTCGCTGCCGCGCGCTTCGAAGAGCGGGGCGACGATGACAACGCCGAGGCGCTTGGCAGCCTTGGCGAGCTCGGTCACCGAGGGGCCGGTCTCAATCGGCTCGGCGAGGTCGAAGTTCTTCGGGTCCTGGTTGATGCAGAAATACTTCGTCGTGAACATCTCCTGCAGGCCGATGATCTTGGCGCCCTTGGCCGCCGCTTCTTCGATGCGGGGCAAGGTCTTGCGCACGTTCGCCGCCGGAGTGTCCTCGGCGGTGAGCTGGATGAGACCGATGCGGACGGAGTCAGCCATGGCGCAGGTCGTCAGTAGACGAGCTTGTTGATCGGATACTCCACGATGCCCTCAGCGCCGGCGGCCTTGAGGGTCGGGATGAATTCGCGCGCCTGGCGGGCGTCGATGATGGTCTCCACGGCGATCCACTCGGGATTGCTCAGCGGGGATACCGTCGGATTACGCAAGGCGGGGAGGGCGGCCGCGATTTGGTCGAGCTTGGCCTTCGGGAGATTGAATTTAAGGCCGACCATGTGCTGCGCGGCGAGGGCGCCCTGCAGCATGAGCACGATTTGCTCAATCTTGGCGCGCTTGGCGGGGTTGGCCCAAGCGGCCTTGTTCGCGACGAGGACGGTGGTGGTCTCCATCAGCTGGGCGACGATGCGCAGCTTGTTGGCTTTGATGGAGGAGCCGGTCTCGGTGATGTCGACGATGGCGTCGGCGAGCTCAGGCACCTTCACTTCGGTGGCACCCCAGGAGAATTCGACTTCGCATTCGACGCCCTGCGCCTTGAACCAGCGGCGGGTGGTCTCGACGAGTTCGGTGGCGACGCGCTTACCGGCGAGATCCTTGGCGGTCTGGACGGGGGAGCCTTCGGGCACGCAGAGGACCCAGCGGGATTTCTGGGCGGAAGCGCGGCTGTAAATCAGTTCGCAGACCTGCACGACGTCGGCGTTGTTCTCTTGGACCCAGTCCTGGCCAGTGAGGCCACAGTCGAAGAAGCCATGTTCGACATAACGGGCGACTTCTTGGGCGCGGATGAACCGGCCGTCGAGGGCGGGGTCATCGAAGGAGGGGCGGTAAGAGCGGCTGCTCTTAGTGACCGGGAACCCGGCCCGGGCGAACAGCTGGAGAGTGGCCTCTTCCAGGCTGCCCTTGGGCAGACCGAGCATCAATTTGGCGGCTTCCTGACTCATTGGAGTATGGAGGAAGCCCACCCACCGCCCCTCCGCAAGCCTTACCTCGCCCCAGCGGGCGGCGCTCATCTGGGTGCGAGTTGGGCGTCACACCTCCGGGACAGAAGGACCCGCCTGCCCGCCGCGACCGGGCATCGGAGTGCAGGGCATCCGAGAAAAACGGCTGTTAACCCTGCTTTTTGCCTCCACCGTTGACCCTGCTCAGTGGCACGCCTACTGCTCGATTTCAGCGTCCCTCGATGTCCATTCCCTCCAAAAGCACCCGCCTCGGGTCCGCCCTGCGCAAGCTGCTCACGATGCTCTGCGGCGTGGTGCTCTTCCTCGTGATGGTGGGCTTGCTGGGCGTCTGGGCCTTGGGGCGTTTCTCCCCCAAGCTGCTCGATTCCTCCCTTGCCACGAAGTCCGGCGCCCATCTGGCGGTCGAGGCCAACGACACGAACCTCTTCGCCGGCCGCCTTTCCTATGCCGGCCTGACCATCACCAACCCGACCCGCTGGACGGAGAAGGAGTTCCTCAAGGTTCGTCGGCTCGCCATCGATCTCGATCTGCTGACCTTCTTCCAAGGCGGCAGCCAAGTCTTCAATGACGTCGAACTCGACATCGAGCACCTGACGATTGTCGGCAAGGCCGACTTCCTTAAGGATAACAACGCGAAGGATATCTTCAATGGGCTCAAATCCGCGGGGGCGACGGAAGCTCCGAAGCCCACGCCTGGCCCGCCTGGCGCCAAGCAACCTTTTCTCATCAAGCACCTGCGTGTGCGCGTCGATCGCATCACGATCATTTCGGGCGATGGCACCGCCCAGCGTAAGGTGATCGTCGATCAAGCCTTCAACTACGTTTTCGAGGCTCGCGATATCACCGAGCGTAATTTCGACGAGAAAGTCTCCCGCCCGATGGGCACGCAGGCCGTGCAGACCGCCGTCCAGCAGCAGCCCGAACTTCTCCTCGACCTCGCCCGCGAGCGCCTCCGCAAATCCGTGACCGAGAAGCTCCTCGGCGAAAAATAATCTTATGACCGAACCGACCCCTTCTTCCGAACCGACCCAGCCCGACGCCGCGACTCGTATCGCTGAGCTCGAAGGCCAGGTCGCGCTCCTCAAGGACACCGTGCTGCGCAGCAACGCCGACCAGCAAAATCAGCAGCGCCGCCACCATCGCGAGGGGATCGAGCTCCGCAAGTTCGCTACCACCGGCCTACTCGAAGACCTTCTGCCCGCCCTAGATTCTCTCAACCTCGGCCTGGAGTCCGCGTCAAAGCAGGCCGACGGGCGCGCCGTCGCCGAAGGTTTCCGCATGGCTGTCGGGCAGTTGCGTTCGATCCTTTCGGCGCAGGGTCTCATCGAGGTCAATCCGGTCGGCCAAGCTTTCGATCCTTCTCGGCACGAAGCCGTGGGCTCCGAGCCGAGCGCCGACGTCGCCGAGGGCACCGTGCTCCGCCTCGCCCGTTCGGGCTGGTTACTCCATGACCGCGTGCTCCGACCGGCCGCCGTTTTCGTCTCCGCTGGCGCCGCCAAGTAATCTTTCCCGATGGCCGACGAATATTACACCCTGCTGGGCGTCGCGAAGAGCGCGTCCGCTGATGAGCTCAAGAAGGCCTATCGCAAAAAGGCGATGGAGTTCCACCCGGACCGCAATCCGGGGAACAAGGAGGCCGAGGAGAAGTTCAAGAAAGTTTCCCGCGCCTACGAAATCCTCAGTGATGACGGGAAGCGCAAGCTGTACGACCAGCATGGCGAAGCGGCCTTCGACCCTAACAAGGGCGCGGGCGCTAGTCGCGGCCCGACGGGCGGCGGTTTCCGCGGCACCGATCCGCGTGATATCTTTGAACAGATGTTCGGTGGCGGCGGTGGCGGCGGTTTCGGCGGTGGCGCGAGCGAAACCCAAGACGACGCTGGCGAAGACCTGCGCGTCGACTTAAAGATCACGCTCGAAGAGGCGGCGGAAGGCTTCGAGCGCAAGATCCCCTATCGTAAGCACGTGGCCTGCACGAAGTGCGCGGGTTCCGGCGCCGAGCCCGGCTCGAAGAAGAGCCGCTGTCCGACCTGTGCCGGTCAAGGCCAGGTGGTCCGTTCAAACGGCTTCTTTCAGATGCGCCAAGTCTGCCCTTCGTGCGGCGGCCAAGGCGAACGCATCGATAAGCCCTGCAAGCCTTGCTCGGGCGAAGGTCGCACCGTCGCCGAATCCACGGTCAGCCTACGTATTCCTCCCGGCGTCGACACGGGCACCAAGCTCCGCTCGAGCGGTAATGGCTCGGCCGGACGCCGGGGCGCTTCCGCCGGTGACCTGTATGTCTATATCGCGGTCACGGATCACCAACTCTTCGAGCGCGACGGCGATGACCTCGCCTGCAGCGTGCCGGTGAAGTTCTCGATCGCCGCCCTCGGCGGCAAGATTGTCGTCCCCAAGCTCAAGGGGAAGACGACGCTCAACATCCCCGCTGGTACCCAGGGTGGCACGATCTTCCGCCTCCGCGGCGAAGGCATGCCTCCGCTCCGCGGTTCGACTGCGGGCGACCTCCTCGTGCGCGTCGACATCGACGTGCCGAAGAAGATGACCGACAAGGAAAAGGAAGCCCTCAAGGCCTATGCCGCCGCCTGTGGCGACGAGGCCGCTCCGGTCTCCGAATCCTGGCGCGCGAAGTTCAAGGAGTTCTTCCGTTAACCCCCTTGCCCGACAGGGGTCGGGTCATAAGGTGAATCCATGCCGCGCGATCCGGGCCAGACCGACCGACTTATCCGCCGTCTCCGCTGGGACGAGTTGGACCGGTCGTGGTTGCTCCGCTTCGCCGAGTTTGCCCGTGACGAAGATCTCTCCGGCTTAGGCCTCGCCCAGCGCCCGCTCCGCACCGGAGATCCGTCCGCGGCCTTGCTCACCGGAGCCGCCCGTGCCCGTGCCCGCGTGATCGCCCGTCGTCCGATGGTCCTCGCCGGCCTTGGTCTGCTCGACGTGGTCTTCGCCGCTTATGGCGGTCGCTGCCACGCTAAGCCGCTGGCTTATGACGGTCAGTTCGTGCCCGCCGGCACTGCGGTCGCCGAAGTTGAAGGCCCCGCCGCCGACCTGCTTTCCGCCGAACGTATCCTCCTGAATTTTCTCCAACGACTCTGCGGCGTGGCGACGCGCACCCGCGAGCATGTCCTCGCCTTAGGTTCGTCGCCGACAAAATTGCTCGATACACGTAAGACGACGCCAGGTTTCCGTATGCTCGAGAAGTACGCCGTTGGCCAAGGCGGCGGCTACAATCATCGCCTCGGTCTCTTCGACCGCATCATGGTGAAAGATAATCACCTCGCGGCCGGGGGCGCCACGGCCGGCGAACGCATCACCAAGATGGTTCGGCGCGCACGCGAAAGCCGCCCCGATCTCCTCGTGGAAGTCGAGGTCGACCGACTCGACCAGATTCGCCCAGTCCTCACTGCCGGCGCTGATATTATCCTCCTCGATAACTTTCCGCTCGCCGACTTGCGTGAGGCTATCCCCCAGCTCCGTGGCCTCGCTTGGTCCGAAGTCAGCGGCGGCGTCAGTCTGGAATCCCTTCCGCTCATCGGTGCGCTCGCGCCGGACTTCGTGTCGAGCGGCGGACTCACCCACGCCGCGCCGTGGTGCGATCTCGGCCTCGACTGGCTCTGACGTCATGGCCGCCCTCGACAGCAGTATCCTCCTCGCGTTCCTCAAGGCCGACGGCGAACCGGTCAGCGGGGACCGTCTCGCGAAAGAACTCGGCGTCTCCCGCGTGGCAATCTGGAGCCGGATGGAGCGCCTCCGGGCCGATGGCTTCACGTTCAAGGCTTCGACTCGGAAGGGCTACGAGCTGAAGTCCGTCCCGCGCGAGATTAACGCGGCGTTGCTGGACGCCCATTTGCGGCGCCTCAAGGTCTCCCCGACCGTTGAGCTGCTGACCGAAGTCGACAGCACGAATTCCGAAGCCGAGCGCCGTCTCGCCGTCGGCCAGGAAGCGCCGTTCGCGGTGCTCGCCCGCTCGCAGAAGGCCGGCCGCGGCCGCTTGGGTCGTAAGTGGCATAGCACTCAAGCCGGCAACCTCTACCTATCCCTTGCGTTCCGCCCGTTCATCCCGCCGGAACGGCTCAAGCCGTTCACGCTTTGGATGGGCCTGGCGCTTTGCGCGCACGTCGAAAAATCCCTCGGCCTCAAACTCGGCCTGAAATGGCCCAACGACCTGCAGTCGCCCGACGGACGCAAGGTCGCCGGCATGCTCACCGAGGCCCGCCTCGATGCCGATTCAGTCCGCGAACTGGTCTTCGGCCTCGGCCTTAACTTCACCGGCCAGCCGAAGGATTTCCCGGCCGAGATCCGCGCGACCGCGGGCTCGCTCGAAGCGGCGCTCGGCGAACCAATCGACATCAACCGCGAGGCGGCCGCCGTCATCGCCGCACTCTTCCACGCCTGGGAGCAGTTCGAGGAAGGCACCTGGTCGCGTTCGTTTCGTAAGCTCTGGCAACATCATGACGTCCTGGCCGGTAAGTCCGTTCGCGTCGGCCTGCGTGGCGACCCCATCGCGGGCATTGTCGACGGTATCGACGAAGAGGGCTCCCTAATTCTCCGCACGGGCGGCGGCCGCAAGACCATCGTCTCCTCCGGCGAAGTCACGCTGCGCAAACCCTGAGCGCTTGCGCCCGCGCCCGCTTCCGACTACCTTCTTTCCCGTGTCCATCTTCTGCCTCGATGTCGGCAACACACACACGCACTGGGGCGTTGTGGACGGACGCAATCTACTCGCCCACGGCGAACTGCCGACCGCTTCGCTCGAGACCGCCGCCTTAAACTTCCTGCTCGCTGCCCATCCCACGCAGGGTATCGCGCTTGCGAGCGTTGTCCCGAAGGTCACCGCCGTGATCTCGCCCGCGCTCCTGAGTAGTGGCCGGCCGTTCTATCACCTGCGTCACGATAACGTGCAAGGCCTCGGGTTCGATTATCCCAAGCCGGCCGAGGTCGGCCAGGATCGCCTCGCTGATTGCGTGGGTGCCCAACTCGTCGCCGGCGCCCCAGCCGTCATTATCGGCATGGGCACCGCCACCACGGTCGATATCCTGACTGAGCGTGGGTACGCCGGCGGGATCATCGCACCCGGCCTCGGCGTCATGACTCAGTATTTACATGAGCGCACGGCCTTACTCCCCGCGCTCGATCCGGCCTCGCTCCTCGGTGGCCCAGCCATCGGCAAGTCGACCGTCGATGCGATGCGCTCTGGTTGTGCCCTCGGGTTCGCGGGGATGATCGGCGCCTTGCTCGACGGTGTTTGCGCGGAGCTCGTCCGCCAAGGCTCCCCGCAGCCCAAGGTGATTGTTACCGGCGGCGCGGCGGTCTACTTGCCGGCCTCTTGGCAGGCGCGCGTGACGCATGAGCCGCACCTGACTTTACTCGGCCTGGCCGAAGCCCACCGCCGCCATTTCTTATGAGCGACCCCGATCCCCTCGCGAAGCTCCGTCGCTTCGTCCCCCTTCTGACGGTGGTGATCGTCCTCCAGGCCGGCTTCCTGCTTTACGCCCTGTTTGCCCAAAAGCTCCCCCGGGTTTGGCCGTTGGTGGTCGGCGACCTGGTCTTCTCGGGCATCCTGCTCTTTGTGCTCTGGCGGTTCCTGGTCCGCCGCCGAGGTTAGGCCTTAATCAGCTTCAGGAGATCCTTGCGGCGGGCCCTGATCTCCCGGCAGCCGGCTTTGGCCAGGCGGTCGGTGGAGAAGGCCTCGACGGTCAGGCTGGCCACGGCGGTGCCGTAGACCATGGCCTGCTTAAGGGTCGCGAAGTCGGTCGCCCCGGCCGAAGCCAGGTAGCCCAGGAGGGCCCCGGCGAAGCTGTCGCCGGCCCCGGTGGGGTCGCGGAGCTCGGTCACGGGGTAGGCGGGGATCATGAAGAGGCCTTCCTCGTGGAAGAGGACCGCCCCGTGTTCGCCCTT
This sequence comes from Opitutales bacterium, assembly GCA_044232865.1. Classification (GTDB taxonomy): domain Bacteria; phylum Verrucomicrobiota; class Verrucomicrobiia; order Opitutales; family UBA953; genus UBA953. The sequence goes on from JBIILC010000007.1 coordinate 28,275, forward strand.
CTTGATGATGACGGTCTTGCACCCGTGCTTACGCAAGGCGTGACCGGCCACGATCACGTTGGATTCGCCGGTGAGCTTGGCGGATTCGGAGTCGTTGACCACAAGGAGGTCGGCGCGGCGCATGACTTCGCCGAGCTTTTCCCGCTGCGTCTCGATCCAGATATCGATGGTGTCGGCGAGCACGTAGCGCGGCGCGGTGAGCTGGTTGAGGACTTCGAGCTGTAGGTCGGGCCGGATATTGCCGAGCATCACGAACGGCGTGGCGCGATGCGCGTCGGGCAACTTCGGCTTGAAGTGCTCGAAGACGTTGAGCTGGAGGTCCTCGGTGTCGCGGCGGTTGTAATTCTCGTGGTAGCGGCCGCGCCAGAAGAACGTGCGCCCGGACGAATCGGTGAGTAGGCCGTCGAGGTCGATGCCGCGCTTGGCGAGCTTGTTGCGATCGCGGTCACGGAAATCGTGGCCCACGACGCCGACAATCCGGGGTGGCGCAAAGTAGCTTGCGGCGAGGCACGCGTAGGCGGCGCTGCCTCCGAGGATGCGTTCCCCTTTATCGTGCGGCGTGACGATGCTGTCGTAAGCCACGGAGCCGACGACGAGGACCGGATCGGCCTCACGGCCCTTGTTCTTGATGCGGGTGGGAGTGGTCATGAAAAGAGTTCGGGTCGCGCGTCACGAAGACGGTAGAGCGCGAGTAGGGCGAGCGAATGCTGCGCCTGGTTGGTGAGCGCCTCCGCGAGCGCGGCCTGGGGGCGGACGGCCAGCACTTGAATTTCTTCATGTTCGTCTGGGGCGCGCAGGCCCGTCGGGCGCACGCCTTCCAGGAGCACGAAATGGCACCGATTGGCCTGAATAGCGGGGTTTGGCGCGCAGGTGCCGAGCAGGCTGGCGCGGCCACCGGCGAAGCCGGTTTCCTCCTCGGTCTCGCGCCCGGCGGCGAGCAAGGGGTCTTCGCCGCGCTCGATGATGCCGCCCGGCGCCTCGGTGGAAAGGTCGCGCGTGCCGAAGCGATATTGGCGGACCATCACGAGTCGGCCGTCTTCGGTGATCGGGAGCGCGAGCACCCAGTCGCCGGAGCGGAGCACAAAAAAATCACCCTCTCGTTTGTCGAGAGGGTGATTACAGTGTTCCTTGTAAACCCGGAAAACCCTGCAGTCGGCGTGGAGCTCTTCGTGCTGGACGGACCAGCGAGAGGGCGCCGACATGCGCGAGATTACTTGGTCTTCAGCTTCTGACCGATCTGCATGCGATTCGGGTTCACGTCAGGGTTGAGATCCTGAATGACCTTGAGCGAGATGCCGACCTTCTTGGCGATGCCGCCGAGCGTGTCGCCCTTGGCGACGACGTATTCGCCGGGACCAGCGACAACCGCAGCCTTGCCGGCGCCGGTGGTGGCCTTCGGGGAGGAAGCGAGCTTCTGGAGATTGGCGATCTGCTCACCGAAGGTCTTGTCGTTGGCATTGGCGGCGGCGAGACCGGCGTCGAGGTCAGCCCGGACGGCCTGGAGGTCGGAGGTGCTGGCCTTGCTGCTGAGGGCATTGCCGAGTTCACCGACGCTGGCCTTGGCGGCAGCAGCTTCATCGTTGGCGAGCTGAGCGCCGCGCTTGGCCTGGATGCCGAGCACGAGGCCGGCAGTGCCGAGAGCGAAACCGAGGATTCCCACGATAAGCGGGAGCTTGGATTCGGAAGAGGAGGGGGAGATATTGTCGTTTTCCATGTATGGAGGTGTTTTGCGGGTTGGAACACTTGGAGATTAGCAGTTTGACAAGGACGGCAACACAAAATCAGACTGTTTGTTCGGGTACCGGGCAGTATCTCAATTGGTAGAGTCCCTGCTTTGGGAGCAGGGTGTTGCAGGTTCAAGTCCTGTCTGCCCGACCACCCGACACTTTAAGATGCAAGCCCTGAGACCCCTCAGGCGTAGGCTAGGACCTGCCCGTCTTTAATCACGGTGACATGGTTAGCCCCGTCTGGGCGGGTCGAGGCTTCGGTTCGGCCGATCACCTGGGCGCCTAGGCCGAGCTCGGCGGCGAGGCGCAGCGCGACCTCCGCATCCTTGGGTTCAACGAACACCTCCAAGCGGTGCCCCATGTTGTAAACCTGATGCATTTCCTTGGCGTCCGTCCCACTGACCCGGGCGATTTCGGCGAAAATGGGGGGAGTCGGGAAGAGGTTATCCTTAATGAAATGGACCTTGGAGCCGAACCGGCGGCACTTGGTCTGGCCCCCGCCGGAGCAGTGGACGAGGCCTTTGACGCGCTGGTTGCCGAGAGCCTGAAGCAGGCGCAGGGCGTAGGGGGCGTAGGTGCGCGTGGGAGAAAGGAGGGCCTGGCCGACGGTCAGGGTCGAGCCGGGGAGGGGGTCCGTCAAGCGATGGGGTCCGCAGTAGGCCAGCTCGGCCGGGGTGGCCTTGTCGTAGGTCTCGGGATACTTCTCGGCGTAGTACTTCGAAAGGAGCTCGTGGCGGGCGCTGGTCAGGCCGTTGGAGCCGATGCCGCTATTCTCAGCGGTTTCGTAATGGGCACGTCCATGGGAGGCGATGCCGACGATGACAAGGCCTGGGACAACGTGCGCGGCGTCCACCACTTCATGGCGGTTGAGAATCGCGGTGGCGGTGGAATCGACGGTCAGCGTGGGCGTGAGGTCGCCGACGTCGGCGGTCTCGCCGCCGCCAGAGGTGATGCCAAAGCCCTGCGCGCGCAGCATGGCGAGTACGTCTTCGGTGCCGTTGATGAGCTCCGCGAGGATTGCGCCCGGGATGGCCTTGGCGTTGCGGTTGATCGTCGAGGAGAGGATGACGCCCTTGGTCACGCCGACGCAGAGGAGGTCGTCGATGTTCATGACGATGCTGTCCTGCGCGATGCCGCGGAAGACGGAGGCGTCGCCGGTCTCCTTCCACCAGAGATAAGCCAGCAAGGCCTTGGTGCCGGAGCCGTCCGAATGCGTGACGACGCACTTGGTGGCATCGCCGGTTAGATTGTCGGCGACGATCTTGCAGAACGCCTGCGGAAAGAGGCCGGGGTCAAGGCGGTCGACGGCGGCGTGCACTTCGCTCTTGGAGGCGGACACACCCCGGGCCGCGTATCGGCCGGAATCAGAGGAGGGCTTGCTTTCGTGCGCCATGGCTCTTGCGTGCTTATCTCCGACCCTGCTATTCGGTCAACGCCCTTCTCCCTCGTGCTGCAACTCTTCCTCCGCTATCCCTTGCTTCGCCGCCTCTCCGCGGCGTTGGTCGGGCTTTTGCTCGGCGTCGCGTTAGTCGCCGCCTGGGGCTGGTGGAATGCACGGAGCCTCCGCGCCCTAGCTGACGATCTCCGTCAGGCTTACGAGACGCATGACGCGATCGCCATGGAGCAACTCTTCTGCTGGGACGGTGTCGACGCCGCCACCCGCGGCCGCATCCGCTTCGTCATCCTGCAGGAGCACGAGTTACCGGTCGACTCGGTCACAGTCCGCCCACTCACCGCTTTTGATCGGCAGGTCAGCCCAGGCCTCCGCCCGAACCTGACGCCTGCCGGCACCATCGAGGTGACCTTCGCCACCGCGGACCGCCTCTCGGCTGCCTATCTGGCCGGCCGTGACGGGTTTCGCCATCGGCTGATTGTCATGCTGCCCGCGAACTGACGCGGATTCTTGACAGACGCCCGCCGTCTTCCAATTAATCACACCCTATGGCCGACAAGAACGACAAGCGTCCCGAAAGCGCCCCCGGTAAATTCTACGTAGATTCCCAGTGCATCGACTGCGATCTCTGCCGCGAGACTGCCCCGAAATCCTTCGTTCGCCAAGACGATGGCGGCTACTCCTACGTCTTCGCCCAGCCGACCGACCAGGAAGGCATCGACAAGTGCATGGAAGCCCTTGAAGGCTGCCCGGTCGACGCTATCGGCAAGGACGGCGAATAATCGCTTCGGCGATTCCCCCGAAAGCCCCGAACCTCCGGGGCTTTTTGTTTGGGGGATGCCAAGGCTTCGCCACACTTCCACCCATGAGCGTTAAAATCTCCTGCGAATACCTCGGCGACCTCCGCGTGCGCGCCACCCACGGTCCCTCCGGTACCGTGCTACACACCGATGCGCCGGTCGACAATCACGGCAAGGGCGAGTCGTTCTCGCCGACCGATCTCACGGCGACTTCGCTCGCGACCTGCATCATGACGATCCTCGGCATCCAAGCCAAGGGACTCGAACTCGATTTCCGCGGCCTGCGCGTTGACGTCGAGAAGCACATGACCGCCCATCCGCCACGCCGCATCGCGAAGCTCGAGGCCACGATCCACATGCCCGCTGGCATCGCCGAAGGCCTGCGTGACCGCCTCATTCGCGCCGCTAATGCTTGCCCAGTAAAACAGTCGCTCCACCCCGACGTCGAGATCGCCCTGATTTGGATTTGGTGAAGGTAGGGCAGATGACTGTATCTAGGTAGGGTCGGGACCGCGTCACGACCTAGCTGTCTCTGCCTCGGGTAGGGACGCGTCGGCGACGCGTCCGCTGTCTCGGGTAGGGACGGCTCTCCGAGCCGTCCGCTGCATCTAGGTAGGGTCGAGCATCCCTGCTCGACCGTCCGGCCGACCAAGGATGGTCAGCCCTACCCAAGACCCCAGCCAATCATCCGGTCTCCGGTTTCCCTTTGAGCCAGGCCACTGCCTTCCCGCCACCCGCCACCCGAGGCTGCCACCCGCCACCCGAAACGCTGCGCCCACCTTTGCACTTTTGCACGCGGCTCCGCCGCAGTTGCACCTTTGCACGGCAACTTTATCTTTCCCCGTGTCCCCTTGTCACCTTGCCCCCGTGTCCCCGCGCGGCTCAGCCGCGCTACTACCAGCTCCTCTTCTTATGCCCGCTAATCGCGTAATACGTCAGATAAAGATAACAAGGGAGTAGGATCCAGTACCCGTTCCGCGCGGAGTACTCGTCCGCCAGCCAACCGTAACCGAGCGGGATGAGCGCGTTGCCGCAGAGGCCCATGATCATGAGCGAGGCGCCGGTCTTGGTGAAGCGGCCAAGGCCGTCGAGTGCGAGCGGCCAGATGCCAGCCCAGGTCAGCGAGTTCGAGAGCCCGAGCAGCGTGATGCACCAGAGCGAGATGTCAGCGTTCAATCCGAAGAGCATCAGCTTACCTGGCGCGAACAGCACGCCGAGCGTGGCGACCACGCCAAGCGTGGTGCAGAGCCGCAGCGCCGTCACTTGCGAGAGGTATCGCGGGATGAGGGCCAGCCCCAGTATATAGCCGATGATCATCCCTCCCAGTACGCAGCCAGGCAGAATCTTCGCGGCGGCGAGCGGGATGCCCATCGTGTCCGCGTACCCGATGATGGTATCGACCGCTACAGTCTGCGTGCCGACATGGAGGAAGATACCGAGCGCGCCGAGGATGAGGTGCGGGAATTGCAGGATGCCGGTCTTGTCGGCGTTGGCTTCGGCGACCTCGGCCGTCTCATGCTCGGTGTCGATCTCGGGGAGTGGCGACAAGCGGACGAGAAACCCGAGCACGAGGAGCGCCGCGCCGACCCATGCGTAGGGGACGATGACGCGGCGGATGAGCTCGTCGAGCGCCGCGGCTTTCTCGGCCGGCGCCATGGTCGCGAGGCTCGCGAAGAGATCGGTGTCGGTGACTTTGAACACCACGGCGGCAAAGACAATCGGTGCGAGGATTCCCGCACCCTTGTTGCAGATTCCCATCACGCAGATGCGGCGCGCGGCGGTCTCCTTGGAACCAAGGATGGTGATATAAGGATTTGCCGCCGTCTGCAGGATGGCCAGGCCGGCGCCGAGCGTGAACAGGCCGCCGAGGAAAAGGCCGTAAGTCCGCGTCATCGCCGCCGGGATGAAGAGGAAGGCACCCACTGCCATGACCCAGAAGCCGATCATCATCCCTCGCTTGAAACCGGTGCGTTTCAGCATGTGGGCGGCCGGCATGGAGAACACGAGGTACGAGATATAGAAAGCGAATGTGACCAGGTATGCTTTGAAGTGCGTCAGTTCACAGCCGATCTTGAAGTAGGGGATGAGGATTGCGTTCACCCACGACACGAAGCCGAAGATGAAGAACAGCACCGCGATGATCGCAATCGAGACGCGCGTCTGCCCAGGCGTCAGGTCGCGGGCATGAATAGGGGCGGAACTCATGCGCGGGGTGACGTCAGCCTGCCGTCCTTGCAGACATGGGCAATAAAAAGACCCCGGTGTCCCGGGGTCTTTTCGGTCAGCTGGGGTAATCGCTCAGCGGATGTTCTGGCAGGCGGTATGATGCGCCTCGATGGCCTTATCAATCGAGCGGACTAACGCATCGACCGCCCGGATTCCTGTCGGGGTCATTTCCGCAGGCACTACGAAGGCAGCAATCTCCCGGTTGGCTCCGCTTAGCGTCCGCCGGATGTCGTCCATCTTCTTGTCCCAAGACTGCCGTGCCTGCTGGCTCTTGATGTCAATCGGATAGCCCGGCTTGATGGCGCTCATGGCCGCGTTGTTCGCGCCAATTACCAGGTCTCCTACCGCCCGGAGCCGGGTGATGGCTTCCGCGAACTTGGCCCCATCCTTTGTGCGCTGTGCCGCGGTGTAGACCCCCTGGGCGTCTCGTTTGGCGGTCGCAAGGTTGTCGCGCTGGCTAGGGATCGCCGAGGCCGTGATGACTCCGAGGAGCAGGAGGAGGAAGGTTGGCATGGCCATGGGATGCCTGCGGGCCGCAGTTATTACAATATAAAGTCAGAATAAAACTGCTCTGGGATTGTAACGACAGCTCTAACAGAAAGGCCGCCCATTTGGGCGGCCTTAGGGAAGGAGTCACTTCGTGAGTTCAGGCCGAGCAACCGCAACCGCTGGAACCGCAGCCGCCTTGCTTCTGGGCAACGGGCTGTTCGGTGGAGCAGCAACCGCCAGCCGACGCGCCTTCTTCAGCAGAACAGCATCCGCCTTCGGAGGATTCGCCAGTAGAGCAGCAACCGCCCTCGGAAGAGGCTTCGCCGGAACCACAACCGCCGCCGCCACAGCAACCACCCGACTGATGGGGATGGCCGTGGGAGAGTTCGGTGAGTTCGGCCGCACGGACGGACACAACCTTGATATCAAAATGCAGGGTCTTACCAGCGAGCTCATGGTTGCCGTCGAGGGTGACTTCTTCGCCTTCGATCTTCTTGATCGTGAGGACGCGCATGCCGAGATTGGTCTCAGCGTGGAAACGCATGCCGATTTGCGGCGTGTTGGCGCCGAAGGCGTTGAGCGGGACCAGCTGGAGGAGCTTATCGCTGTATTCGCCGTAGCCGAGCTGCGGCGGGACGAGGACGCTCTTGGTGTCGCCGGCGACGAGGCCGTCGACGCCCTGCTCGAGGCCAGGGATGATATTCTGGGCGCCGTGGAGATACTCCATCGGGCCGCGATCGCCGGAGGCGTCGATGATGTTGCCCTGGTCGTCCTTCAGGGTGTATTCGATGGCGACGACGGTTTCTTTGGCTACGCGCATGGTGATGAGGAGCGTTGAACCTAGGGCTAAACCAACCCGAAGCAAGGCGACAGGTATCTAAACCTTGACCGTCCCAGTGGGGGCGGCTTCCCTAATCCTCCTGCTGTTTGGGGCCGTAGCTCAGTTGGTAGAGCGCGTCGTTCGCAATGACGAGGCCGTGAGTTCGAACCTCATCGGCTCCACCAGCAGGACTCCGACTCAGGCCGAGGGCGCAGCGTCTTCTTCTTCGCCGTCTGGCTTGCGGACGCCGCCGGTGATTTTCTCGATTTTCTCCAAGGCATCGGAGCCTTGAGCGACACCCAGTGCCAGCACTTCGCGTCCTTGGGGGCGGACGCGATCTTCGTAGCTGCCGATGGCGCTGTTGAAAGCGTCCACGGCCGAGGACAGGCCGCGGCGCGCCTTGGTGAAGTGCGTCATGAATGTCACGACGCGCTCGTAGAGCACGGCGGCTTCGTTGGCAATCTGCGCGGAGTTCGCCGCTTGCTTGTGCTGCTGCCAGGTCAGGTTGATGGCCGAGAGGAAGCCCATCAGCGTGGCGGGGGTCGCGAGCAGGATGCCCTCGTTACCGGCGTCGATGATCAGATCGTTGTCTCCTTCGAGCGCGGTGCTCAGGAGGGATTCGGCTGGCAGGAACAGGATGACCTTATCGAAGGCCTTGCGTTCGGCCTTGGCCTGAGCGGCCGGATAGTTACGAGCGGCGAGGGCCTTGATCGTGGCCCGCAACTTGGCGGCGTGGGCCTTGACGAGCTCCTTGCGATTGGGTGCGGCCTGGTTGGCTAGCGCGACGTCGAACTCCGGCACCTTGGAATCAATGATGACGCAGCGGTTCTCCGGCAGGTTGATGATGAGGTCGGGGCGGGTGTCGTCCTGGGAGGACTGCTCCGTGAAGTCGCAGAGAGAACTCAGGCCGGCGGCTTCGACGACGCGGCGCAGCGTCTGTTCGCCCCACTTCCCGCGATGCTGCGAAGATTTGAGGACAGAGGTGAAGTCGTTGGTGCTCGCCGCCAGGAGGTTCGTGGCTTCGCCGATTTGCTTCATCTGCGCGTTGACCGCAGCGATGGCTTCGCCTTGCCCGTTGAGGCCTTGCTGCATCGCGTTACGATAGCTTTCCAGGGCGGTGTTGATCTGGGCGATCAGCGGCTCCACTCGGGTGGAGACCTCCTTGGTGACGTCGGGCGCCATGCCCTTAAGCACGTCTGCGCTGGTCTTTTCGAACGTGATGCGCAGGTCGGCGAGGGCCTTGTTGTAGCGGGCTTCAGCTTCGGCTTGGGCCTTGGCGTTGTCGGCGCGCAGCTGCTCGATGGCGCGCATGTTCGCTTGCTGGGTTTCGGTCAGCTGTTGGGCCGCGGCGTTACGGGCGGACTCCGCTCCGGAAGCGCGCGCCTGGGCGTCGGCTTTGGCGTTCCGTTCGCGTTCGGCGGTGGCGTTCGCTTCGCCGAGCTGACGGCGCAGGTCGACGATGAGCAGCTCGCTGCCGTTATCCCCGACCGTCGGGCCGGTGGATTTGAAGAAGGCGAGGTACGCGAGGACACCGAGTACCGCGAGGAGGAGGCTGATTTGGACGAAGGTTTCCATCTGGTTTCTTGTAGGAAAGACACTCTGCCCGGCCGCGGGCCTTCCGCAACTTATCCTCGCGGGTCGCCTTCGATCGCGATTGCGTTACCGAGCTCCCAGGCGGCTTCGTACGCGGCCACGTAGTCGGGCGATGACCAAGCGGGCGAGGCCGCCTCGCCGCCGAGGCCGGCGATGAAGCCATAGCGGATGCCGTGCGAGATGCGCCGACGACGCGGGTTCTCCCGCTGATTACTCCACTCGAGCGCGCGGGTGAAGGCTTCGTCCGGAATGGGCGAGACGACTGACCGACCGACTTGCCAGGCGACGACGCCCGCGTGGTCGAGGTCGCTGACCTTCCGGCCGAGCACCAACGACATCGGCACGGGGCCATTCTGGCGGCCGGCTTCGATCTGGCCCTGGACCTGCAATCTCAGGGCGACCTGCCAGCGCTCCTCGACCGTCAGGAGGCCGTAGTCGTAATCCGGGTCGTCTGCGGCCGTGTCCCGAAGCTCGGCCTTGGCATAGCGCCGCCACTTGGCCAACCAGACTTTCCATTCGTCGGTTCCACGGAGGGGGGGCTTGCCCAGCCAGTCGGGGAGGTCTTCGCGCATCGAGAAAAGGTGTCTTTTGTGAATAATATGTCATCTTTTGGGTGCCTGGCAAGTAAAAGGTGAAATCTTGTTCACTATAATAGGGTCTGCCCCTTATCCCTCATGGGGTTAACTCCCAAAATAACCGCCCTAAAACGGATTTTTCGTCGAACTATTCCTCAGGTTTGGTGTTATCCAAGTCATACCCCTTATTCCAGTGAACAGCATTCATTCGACCCAACGAAAAGGTCGGGCCTCTCTGCCCCTTTTCTGCCTCCTCCTCGCCGCCGCCCTTGTGCCGGCCTCGAGCTTCGCGCAAGCCGCTCCGGCCCCCGCCGCGGCGCCCGCCGCCGCTCCGGCTCCGGTCGCTGGCGTCGTCGCGGCCGTCCCGCTCCCGGGCCTCAGCGGCTCCGACCAAGTCGGTCCGGTCATCCTGCGCGATGAGACCATCGCCCAGGTCCTCGACCTAATGCAGCGCTGGACCGGCAAATCCATCCTCCGCCCGAACGCTCTCCCGGCGAGCGTCTACACGCTTTCGCTCCCGGCTTCGATCACCCGCGATGAAGCCCTCCTCGCGATCGAGACGCTCCTCAACCTCAACGGCATCGCCGTCATCCAGCAGGGTGATAAGTTCCTGAAGGTCGTCCCGAACCTCGTCGCGAAGGCCGAGTCGCCCACGCTGCTCACGGGCTCGACTCTCACTCTGCCGCCCAGCGGCCGTATCGCCACCAAGATCTACACGCTCAAGCACGCCAATGCCCAGGAGTTCATCACGCAGATCATCTCGAGCCTCAACACGACCCTCGCCTCGCCGCCCGTCTACTTCGGCCGTAACAACGCCTTCCTGATCACCGACTCGATCACAAACCTCCAGAAGATCGAAAACCTCGTCGCGCAGCTCGATCGCCCCCAGCTCGACCTCGTCGTGACCAAGAGCTACACGCTCAAGAACGCGATGGCCACCGACCTGGTCAACAAGCTCACGGCGATGCTCCGCACCCAGGCAGTCGCCTCCGGCGGCGCGCCTTTCCGCCTCAGCACGGGCACGACCTTCCTCGCTGATGAGCGCACCAACCGCGTGTTGCTCATGGGCTCCGCCGACCAGCATGACTTCTTCGATAAGCTGATCGACACGCTCGACCAGAAATCCAACCCGAACACGAAGACCGACGTGATCTTCCTGCGCCACGCCGACGCCCAGCAGGTCGCGACGCTCGTCACCTCCCTCGTCACCGGCCAGACGACCGCCGCCGCCCGCGCCGGCAACACGGTCCGTGGCACCACCGTCAACCGTACGACGACAGCCGCTCCAGTCGCGGCCACCGCCGCCGGCGCCGCCGGCGCTACCACCTCCCAGATGGGCGCCGACGAGTTCAGCAGCAACCTCACGGTGCTGCCAGACGTCCGCAGCAACTCGGTCGTGGTCTCGGGCACCAACGATGACCTTCGCCTCCTTCATGACCTGATTGACAAGGTCGACATCGTGCTTCCCCAGGTCCGCATCGAAGTGGTCATCGCCGAAGTGAAGCTCTCTGACAACGAGAGCAATGGATTCAGCACCCTTGGCCTCACGGTCCAAAACGGTAAGCTCGTCGGTATCGGCGGCAGCGGCGCCGGCTTCGGCGTCACGGGCATCCCCGTCACCCCAGTCAACCCTGTCCTCAACACCGGCCAGACCATCGTGAATCCGGCCCAGGGCGCCCTCGGCGCCAACAACAGCCTGAGCGCCACCATCGGCCTCGTCACCACGCCGCGCAAGGGCGACCTGAAGATCCTCTCGGTCCCAGCCATCACGACGACCCACAATAAGGAAGCCACGCTCTTCGTCGGTGAATCCCGCCCGGTCATCACGGGCTCATCGGTCGCCGCCACCACCGGCCAGGTCACCTCCACGGTCTCGCAGCGAGATATCGGCATCACTCTCAAAGTACTTCCGCTCATCGGCAAGGACGGCGCCGTTCAATTACAGATCTCGCAGTCGGTCGAAGACATCCTTGGCTCGACCATCCTCGATGGTAACGACCAGCCGATCATCGGCCGTCGTACGACCGATTCCTACGTGAGTGCGATGAGTGGCGAGATCGTCGTCCTCGGCGGCCTCCAGCGCACGGTGATCACGAAGTCCACTTCGCGCCTGGGACCGATCCCGATCATCGGCGACATCCTTGGTTCCTCGACCACCCTCGAAGAGAAGCAGGAGCTGGTCATCTTCCTCCGCCCGTACGTGCTTAACAGCTCGGCCGTCGACAACCTTGACGCCCTCGGCCGCGTCGCTAACAGCGCTAATGGCGCCGAGGTGAAGAAGATCATCGACAACGTCCCCGGCAAGGCGACCGCCGCCCCGGCCGCCTCCGATAAGAAGTAACATGTTGACCGTCGACCGGCACGGACTGCCCTCGGCTCTGGCCGAGCGCCTGACCGACGAAGTGCGTGCTTCGTTCGCGGAGACCCCGCGCGAAGGTCGCTTCAAGTTCCTCGCGCAGGCACTCAATCTCGACGAGGCCGCGCTCCTCGCCGAACTCTCCCGCCTCACGGGCCTCGAAGTCCTGGAGGAACCCGCCATCGATCCCGAAGGCATGAAGATCTTGCCCGCGCGTATCGCCGCCGAAGCGCAAGTCGTCCCGACCCTCCTCCCTGGTGGCGAAGAAGGCCGCCTCCGCCTCGTCACGGCCCTTCCGCCCGACACGGATACGTGCGACTGGATTGCGACCTTCGCCGCCCGTCGCCCGAAGTGGTACCTCGCCCCGCCTGAACGCGTCAGCGCCCTCATCAACGAAAACTACGGCGTGGGTTCCGGCAGCCTTGAAGACGAAGGCGACGACCTCCCGGCCGCTGAAGCCAACAATGATGTCGAAGCCGACCAGGACGCCGCGGTCGTGCGCTTCGTCACCGAAGTCCTCTCGCAGGCCGTCGCCGAAGGCGCGACCGACGTCCACTTCGAGCCGCAGGAAAACAATCTCCGCATCCGTTACCGCGTCGATGGCATCCTGATCGCGATCCCGCTCCCGGATAACCTCGCCCGCTTCCAGGACGCGATCATCTCGCGCCTGAAGATCATGGCGCGCCTCAACATCTCGGAGCGCCGCCTCCCGCAGGACGGCCGCATCAACTTCCGCGACGGCAAGAACGTCCTCGATATCCGCGTCTCGACGATTCCGACGATCTACGCCGAATCGGTCTCGCTGCGTCTCCTCAACCAGCGCAAGGAAGCCTACAACATGGATCGCATCGGCATGAACGCCGACGAGCAGGCCGCGGTCCGCAAGGTCCTCGACTACCCGCACGGCATCATCCTGGTCACGGGCCCGACGGGTTCCGGCAAGTCGACCACGCTCAACGCCTTCCTGCAGGCCATTAATTCACCCGACATCCGTATCGTGACGATCGAAGACCCGATCGAATACGAAGTGCCCGGCGCCAATCAGGTGCAGACGCGCGCCGAGATCGGCCTCACCTTCGCCGGTGCCCTTCGCAGCACGCTGCGCCAGGACCCCGACGTCATCATGGTCGGTGAAATCCGCGACTTGGAGACGGCCGAGATCTCAATCCGCGCCTCGCTCACGGGCCACTTGGTCTTCTCGACCCTCCACACGAACGATGCACCCGGCGCGATCACGCGTCTCGTCGACATGGGCGTTGAGCCCTTCCTCGTCGGCTCCGCCGTCGAGCTCGTCATCGCCCAACGCCTTGTCCGTCGCCTTTGTGCGGATTGCGCCAAGACCGTCCCGGTCGACCGCAAGAAAGTCCTGCCCGCCCTCGAGGCCCTCGGCATGGACGAATCCTTCCTGAAGGACGTGACGTCGCTCAAGGAAGCTTGCGGCTGCCGCAAGTGCCGCAACACGGGTTACCGCGGTCGAGTCGGCGTCTTCGAAATCTTCCACCCGAAGCCTCTGCACGACCTTATCGTGAGCCGCGTCTCCAATCGTGAGCTCACAGAAAAGGCCATCGAGCAGGGGATGCGTCCTCTCGCCAAGGCCGGTTGGATCAAGGTCGCCGCTGGTCTCACGACCATCGACGAGCTCGTCCGCAACCTGAGCTCGAACGAATAAGCCGCGATGGCCGTCTTCAACTACACCGCGCGCGACGCCGGGGGCGCCGTGACTGAAGGCACCATCGACTCGCAGACGCGTCGCGACGCCCTTCGCAAACTGCAGGCTCGCGGCCTGAAGCCGGTCAAGGTCGAGGAAGCGGGCGCCGCCGTGCGGGCCAAGGAAGCGGTCCGCGAAGGTGGCCCCGCCGATAAAGATCTGCTGCCGACCCAGGCCGAATGCTTACCTTTCCTCGAAGCGATGGCCGACCTGGTCCGCTCCGGGATGTCCGCGGGCGAAGCGCTGCGCCTCCTCGCCCTCCGTCTCCAGAAATCCCGCCTCCGCGTTCTCTGCGCCGGCATCTGGTCCAAGCTCGGCGAAGGTCAGAGCCTCTCCGTCGCCATGGGTGGCTACCCGAAAGTCTTTGATGGCCAGACGCTCAACCTGATCGCTGCGGGTGAAGCCACGGGCAATATCCGCGACGTCCTGGAGCGCCTCATCACGCACTTCACGGAGCAGAACGAATTCCGCCGTAAGTTGGCCAGCGCGATGGCCTACCCGGTCTTCATCTGTTTCGTGGCCGTGGGCGTGATCATCTTCTTCGTCCTCTTCCTGCTGCCCCGCTTAGAGACCTTGTTGAAGTCGCTCGGTGGCGAAATGCCGCTCTCGACCAAACTGCTGATCGGCTTCGCAAACACACTGCTCTGGTTCGGCCCGCTGCTCCTGGTCCTCGCGATCGCGTTGGCCTTCTATGTGAAGCACTGGCGCAAGACGGAGGCGGGCCTCGTCGCCTCGGATGCTTTGCTCCTCCGCGTGCCGCTCGCCGGCACTTTCGTGGTGCGTGTCTCGGTCCTCAACTTCTGCCAAACGCTCGCGGTGCTCCTCGAGAACGGGATCACCACCGCTGAAGCCCTTCGCCTCGCCGAGAAGACCGCCCCGAACCGTGCCCTCCGCCAGCAGCTGCGCGAGGCGACCGACCGTGTGCTCGAGGGCGATAGCCTTTCGAAGGCCCTCGCGCGCACGGGCTATTTCCCGCGCCTCCTCCTCGACCGCGTCGCCGTCGCCGAACAGACCGGCAACCTAGCGCCCGGTCTCCGCGACATCGCCCGCTCTTATCGCGCCGAACTTGACCGCTGGCTGGGGACGCTTTCGCAGACAATCTCCGCTTCGGTGCTCATCGTGGCTTTCTCGTTCGTCGCCTTCATCGCGTTCGCCATCGTCTCCGCCGTCTTCCAGGTCAGTTCCAGTTTCAGCTTCTGAGGGCGTCTTGCGCCGCCCTGCCTTGGGTAGGGGCGCCACTGCGTGGCGTCCGCTGTCTCTTTGCCGCTCCCAACCGCTAACCGCTAACCGCCAACACCTGATATAGGTAGGGTCGGGACCGCGTCACGACATAGCTGCATCTAGGTAGGGTCGAGCATCCCTGCTCGACCGTGGCCGACCAAGGATGGTCGGCCCTACCGTTCGCCGCAGGGCGAACCAAGGTAGGGGCGTGGCTCCGCCGCGCCCTCCGCATGAGGAGTGCACGATAAATCGTGCCCCTACCTCCGGCCGCCCTGCGGCGGCCGCCACCCGCCCCCCGAAACGATTTCCCCGTGTCCCCATGTCAACGTGTCCCCTCGCGCTAGCGCGCATGCCCACGTGTCACCATGCCCACGTGCCCCCTCGCGACGCTCTCGCGCCGCGCTTATTTAGTAGCCTCTTCCGCCGGCTCCGCCGCCTTCACTCCAGCCGGCAATTCGCCGAGGAGTTCCAACGCGGTGATAGTCGCCTTGAAGGTAACGGTGCCCGCGCTGCCGCGTTCAGCCGTCATGGAGAGATTGCCGATGGCGAGGTAAGGGGCGCGCGACTTCACGCTTTCATAGAAGCGCAGTACGCTCGCGAGGTCCGCCTTGCTGCATCTCATCTGGAGTGAGTGGATCGCGAACTTGCCCGCCTTGGTGGTCTTGGGCGATTCGGTGTTGGCGCTGAGGCCAGCTTCGTTGGTGGCGTTGATGGCTTCGGCGACGAGCTTGGCCTGGTCGTAGCCATGACCGGAATCGAGTCCCTGCACGGCCAACGCGGTGGCGTTGCGAATCTCGCGTTCCTTCGTGATCCAGGATTTCTGGACGATGGCGTCTTCCTCGAGGGCGCGCCAGTCATCCCAGCTGCCTTGCACGCGCGTCCAGGCGCTGGTCGACCACAGCAGTGCGGCGACAAGCAGCGCGGCGAGCCCCATGAGGCGTTCGCGGGGTTTCAGGCTGAAGAAGAAGTGTTTCATTGTTTAGGGGTTTCGGCGGTCTTGAGGAGGACGGCCTGCTTGAAGGTGATCTCGATGCGGAAGGTCGTGGAGGTCTCGCGCACGCGTGGCTCGCTGTTCGTCGCGGCTTCGACCTCCGGCATGGCTTGCACGGCCTTGAGGAAATCGGAGATATCGCCGGCGTTCGGCGTTTTGGCGTCCACGGTCATCATCGGCTTGGCGATGGTGCTATCCTTGGCCTTCTTGATTTCGCACTGGATGTTGGTGAACTCGACGGTGGCGGGACGTTTCTCGTTCACGAGCGCAAGCATCTCGATCGGCAGTAGGCGTTTGACGCCGAGCTCGAGGATGCGCGAGGTGATGGCCTGCGAGGCCTCGATGTCCTCGACGAGCGGACGGCGGGCTTCGTTGGCGACTTCCAGCGAAGCTTTGCGCATGCCGACGACGACGCCGGCAATATCGAGGAGGAGCGAGACGACGAGGACGGCGGCGCCCAGACGGGCGGCGTTCCAGAGGATCAGGTTGAGGCGTTCCTTCTTCCGGCGTTCGGCCAGGAAGTCGCTGTCGCGGATGTCGGAGTCGTCCAAGCCTTTCTTGGGGATGGTGAAGGTGCCTTCGAACTCCCCCTTCAGGATGAGGTCGCCTTCGACGATCGCGCCGGCGAGGACGCCGGTGAGGTTTTCGACTGGAGTGTCGGCCGCGAGGTCGGCGCGGGCCGCGGCTTCCCGAGCCAGTCCGGCTTCATCCGCATCCGCGAGCTCCGCTACGACGATGGCGGCGGGCAACTCATCGCCCGCCTTCCAGGCGAGCGCGGTGAGGCGTTCATTGCTGCGGTGCACGACGATGCCGTCGGCCGCCGGGCGATGGCCACACAGGGCTAGGAATTCCGGGACGACTTGGCAGTCCTCCGGCCAGGCGAAGCTTTCTTCCGCGGTGAAGCGGCGACGGTGGGCGGCGTAGGCGAGCACCTGCTTGCCGTCGGCGGACGTGACGAAACCGACGAGCATCTGCTCGAGCGGGAAGGGGGAGATGGCCTCGAGCGCGAGGTTCACCTGGCCGGGGACGTCGTCGCCCTCGACAGAGAGTCGGCGAACGAAGAAACGGTTACCGGGAAGCATCGCGGCTTCTTGCGGCTTGGGCCCGGTGAAGGCGCGGGTGAAAGGTGAGGTCATTTTTTAAGGGATTTCGTAGCCCGAGGGGCGATGGCGGCGGAGGGTTCAGCGGGGGGCCGGAAGGTCGTCGGAGTCAGCGGGGGGGGTGGGGGCGGGCGGGGTGCCGTTGTCTTCCTCCCAGGCGAGGATCTGGAACGGGTAAGCAATCGTCTTGCTGGCGACGCGGCCGCTCAGGGTCGATTTACCGAGGGTGATTGGGGCTTCGATCCCTGGGGTGAGGTAGGGGGACGGGTTAGTAGTCGACCGCGGAACGGGTGTCGAGGTTCCCGTTGTTCTTACGGTTGTGGTGGTCGCTCCGGTCCGGCTCAGCCCGAGGCTGGGGTCGGTGTCCGGATTCGCCGCGGCGGTGGGGTAGGCCACATCTTCGCGGATGGCCACCAGCGCGCTCACCCGGCACTGGGCACGCCCTTCTTTCACCGTCACGCGCACCCACATGAGGATGACCTCGTCGTCGAACTTGGTCATATTGAGGCCGCCGCCGACGAGCTGCTGCACTTCGCTGGTGACTCGGAAATAGGGCGGGGTGCCGACGATGCGCTGGCCGATCTCGGCTTGCCGCTCACGGATCAAGGCGATCTGCCGCTCATCTAGACCCTGCGAGAGGAGCACGGCATCCGAGGCGGTGTTGATGTTGGCCTGCGGGAAAGTGAACAGGCTGACGCAATCCTTGAAGGCGAGGAAGACCGGGGTCGGTCGGCCGGCCTCGTCGAAGAACATCTCCTTGGCCACGCCGATGGAGCGGAATTCCTCGAAGCTGCGAATTGGGCGGCGCGCGGGGCGGAACGACAGGGTGCTCCGCTGGTAGGCGGCGTCCGTGGCCTCCTCCTCGATGGATTCGTACGACTTACTCTGCCAGGCGATGATGGCGTCGGCAACGCGCTCGGCATCGCGCTGCTCCATGCCGAGGGAGTAGAGGAGCTGGATGAGGTCGTTCTTGGTCAGGACGCTCAGCGGCAGTTTGCCCGACTCGTCTTCGTAATCGAACTTCACCTCGAGGCCATCGCGCGCGGGGAAGCCGGCGTAGGCGTGCGGGTCGTCGTAGCCCTGCGAGTGGGCGTGGATTTTGTTGAGGTCGATTGAGCGGATCTCGGCGATGACGGCCAGCGCGAGCTCGAGCTCTGACTGCGCGTCCGCCCGCAGGCGGCGGCGGTCCGCCTCGCGCGTTGCCATGGAGAGCTCGAGCGAATTGTCCTCCATGAAGCGGGCGAGCAATAGCGAAGCCAGCGTGATGAGCACGAGGATGACGATCAGGACCGAGCCGCGACGTTTCTTCACGTTCATGGCGTGGAGGCGCCGGAGCGCTTGATGGGGAGATTGATTACCTTAGTCGCCTTGAGCGCGCCGCGTTCAAATAGGAGATGAATCCGTGCGGGCTTCTTCCAGGCGGTGCTGCCGGTCTCGTTCAGGGGCTCATCCTCGACCTTCCACTCCTTGAGGTCGGCGTCGTAATATTCGTATTGGATCGCGGTGACGAAAGGGCTGACGACGGTCTCGTGCTTGTCGGTCTTGTCCCGCTCGAGCTCGAGGCGCGATTGCCACTGGAAAATGATCCCGCGGCCTTCCTCCACGAAGACGTTGAAGTCGACGTCGGGGAGCGGCGCCTCGGGCCAGTCCGCCAGGCGCCCGGCGTCGGCGAGCAGGAAGCTGAGGCGCGGCTGCGTGGTGCCCGCTCCGTCGTCGACGTCCTTAAGCGCGACGCCGGAGGAACTGGGCCCGTAGGTCGCCTGCTCGAAAGCATTGCGCACTAGCGCGGTCGCGGCCCGCGCATGCTGGTCGAAGAGCCGCTGGTCGCGCCCTCCGCCCCAGAGCTCGGTCATGGAGAAGAGGAAGGTGTTGAGCGCCACCATGAGTGCCCCGAGCAACGCGAGCGACACGAGCATCTCGAGCATCGTGAATCCGCGGCGGATGGTGAGCGTCGCTTTCATCGCTTGGCGGGCGGCCCTTTGGGTTGCACGTTCTTACCGTTCGTCGGCGCGGGCTGGCCCTTACCGCCCTTGCCGCCGGCAACGGGCTGAGCGGGGATGAGTTTCTTGCCGCGCGTGGGCGAGCTGATGAAGGCGGAGTTGCCGTCGGCTTCCTTGTAGCCGCGTTCCTTCTCGAGGCGCTGGCGCGCGTCGTCACGGATCTTCTGGCGGTCCGAGGGGATGGACCACGTGGGCCGCAGGAGCATGCGCGTCTCGGCGAACTCCTCGGCTTCGCCGCCGTCGGTGGCTTCGATCTCGGCGGTGAGTTGCACGGCAAAAAGGTCGCTCACGCTGGTCGCCTCAATCTTGCCCTCCCAGCGCGCGGTGCGCCCGCCGGGCAGATGAATCTCGCCGCCCGCTTCGACGTCATCAAAGCCGGGCGTCTCCAGGAGCGCGGCGCGGCAACGCGCGCGGTCGTCGAGGCGCTGCTCGTCCTGCTTCATGGCGATGCGGCTGAGCAGGACGTTGGAGTAGGCGGCACCGAGGCTCACGGCCGCGACGGCGAAGATGGCGAGGCTGACGAGCACCTCGATGAGCGTGAAGGCACGACGGTTCATCGGGCGTCGACGGCCGGTAACGGCGCGCACGTCAAGGGGTCGATGGGAATTACGCGGCGCCCTTCCTCGCGCGTGACTTCGAGGCGCACGCGGTCGCACGTGCCATCAGGGTAGAAGCGCATGCGGACGATGGCCTGCTCGGAGGCGACGCCGCCTAGCAGGATCGCGCCGGTGGTTTCGGGGGCGAGAATTTGGACCTTCACACCTTCGATTTTCGGCAGCCGTTCCTCGGTGCGCGGATGGTCTTGGGCGACATTTTCTTCACCCCAAAGAAAGTCCGGCCCCTCGCCGTCTGCGTTATCGGCCGGGAGTAGTTCAAGGATGGCCGCCTTCTGGACGGCGGTGCGCCGGACGGTCTGCAGGAGCGCGCGCAGCGCGTCCTCGGGATCGGAACGCACGGTGCTCTTGAGGAGCGTGCTCGAGCCGCCGATCAGCACAGCTGCGATCATGCTCATCAGGCCGATGGCCAGCAACGTCTCCAGCAACGTGAAGCCGGGACGCGCCGGGGTGCCGGACCGTTGCTGCGGGGCTTGCTTCACCAGTTGCCGATATCGTCCGCGGTGTCCGGCTGCTTGTCGCGTCCTTTGGAGAAGAGGTCGTAGCTGTCCGTGTTATGCGTTCCGGGGTAGCGGTATTCGTACGGCTCGCCCCACGGATCGGAAGGAGCCTTGCCGCCGGGGACTTTGATGTACGGGCCCTTCCACTGGTCGGCCTTGTCTTCCGGCGCCTTGATCAGGGCCTTGATGCCTTGCTCGGTCGTCGGGTAGTCGCCGAGGTCGCGACGGAAGCTGAGGAGCGGGGCTTCGAGCGACGAACGCACGAAGATTTTCGCGGAGCCTTCCTGGCCTTGGCCGAAGAACTTATCAAGGTTGCCGACGACGACACCGACGAGGAGCGCCATGATGGCGATCGTGATCAGGATTTCGAGGAGGGTGAAGCCCTTGCGGAGTCGGCGGGCGTGCTTTGGCTGGACGGTGGTCATGGGAAGAAAGGAAAAGCTTAGCGGACCTTCGGGGTCTTCTGGGGCTTGGTGGTCGGCGCGGGCGCAGCGTTCGGGGTCTTGGGCGTCTTGGTGCTGGTGG
Organism: Opitutales bacterium; assembly: GCA_044232865.1. Taxonomy (GTDB): domain Bacteria; phylum Verrucomicrobiota; class Verrucomicrobiia; order Opitutales; family UBA953; genus UBA953. Next base: position 48,913 of record JBIILC010000007.1, read on the forward strand.
TGGTGCCGTTGTTGCTGCCATCCGGACCGCGGCCCTTGCTGAACTTATCGCGCATGGACTGACGGAAGGCTTCGACCTGCTCTGGGGTGAGATTGTTCGTGCCGCCTGCTCCAGGCGAGCCGGCGACGGCGCTCGGCTGGGCGACGGCATTGGAAACGGCGGCGAGCTGTGCGGGGCTCGGGCCCTTGTAAGTGATCACGACAGCCTGATGCAGCGCCATCTGCTGAGCCTGGCCACCGTTGTCGATGACGAGGGTTTCATTCGCGACGTCGAAGCCCTTGACGACGACGGGTACGTTCGTCGACGGGGCTTCGCCTTCAGCTACCCAGCTCGACTGCTTGGTCAGGGTGTTGTAGATGCTGTAGTAGTTGACGCCGTCTTCGGCATACATACCGCGGAATTCGAGGGTGCTAGGGGCCACGCCCGGACCAGTCGCCTCGCCTGTGCCGCCAAAGGGCGAATTCTTGACGAGGCCTTCGAGGTCGATCGCCGAAGCGGTGCCAAGGCCGAGCAGGGCCGCGGCGAGCAGGCTGCAGGAGAGTCGGGGGAGGGTGCGCATCTTATTAAAAGGGGAGGGGTTATCTCTAAAACACCAAGCAAGGGTTTAGGTTGCCAACTTCATCGCCATCTTGGCCGCCCATCACGTGGTATCGAGGAATATTGCCCCAATAGGTCATTTTCACCCTATTCTAGGTCAATAACCCCCATAAAGCGTCCGAAATGGCATATCCAATCGATTAGAAGCCAGCTAGTTAGGACTTTTTTACGAGTTTTTAACAACTTTTTGACGGTTTAGGCCTTTGGTTTGCAACCTACCCCCGCTCGCTATGTTTAAATGACGGATGCAGCTCTCGGCCCCTCGCGCAGCTTGGCCCACCCCGATCATTGTGATGCTCGGGGCGTTCGTCTGTGCCTGGTTCTCTCCCGTTGTCGCCCAGGATTTCCAGAAGGACATCGTGCCCTTCCTGCACAAGCACTGCTACGATTGCCACGACGCTGAGCAGGAAAAGGGCCACCTGAATCTCGAGGCTTTCAAGGACGACACCCGCTTCTTCCGTGACCAGCGCGTCTGGCGCGAGGTCATCAATCAAGTCACCTCCGGCGAGATGCCGCCCGCCAAGAAGAAGGTCCGTCCCACGGCCGCCGAAATCGAAGGCCTCCAGACGGCCATCCATAAGCTCCTCGCTAACGCCATCGCGAAGGCGAAGCCGGATCCGGGCGAGATCACGATGCGGCGCCTCAACCGCCTGGAGTTCAATAACACGATCCGCGATCTCTGCTTCGTCGAGGGCAATTTCTCCGCCGACTTCCCGGCCGACGACACGGGCTACGGCTTCGATAACATCGGCGATGTGCTCACGTTCTCGCCGGTCCACCTGGAGCGCTTCCTCGCGGTCGGCGAACAGATCGCCGCCAAGGCGATGCCGACCAAGCCCAATGAACTCGATGGCACGGGCCTCGCGATGATCGAGATGCTCCCGAAGGGCCGCCGCGATAGCCAGCAGCGTTATTTCGATCCGGCTCCGTATTTGACGGGCCCGATGGAAGCCCCTCGCGCCGGCGATTATCTTATCTCCGTCAATCTCCGCTCCACGGGTTCAGCCAGTGACCCGCCCCCTAAGGTCGCCTTCGTCGTCGATGGCAGGGAAGTCGGCACCTATCAGTTTAAGTCGGCCAAGAAATCCGAAGTCGCCGAGGCCAAGGTGAAGCTCCAGCAGGGCAAGCATGAGTTCACGCTGAAGTGGCTCAACCCGCCCGCGAAGATTTCTGGTAATGCCCGCACGCTCTCCGGCCTCCGCCTGCGCCTCCTCGGCCCGACCGACACCCGCACGGAATTCCAGCGCCGCCTCGCCACGGTGATTGGCACCGCGACGGGCGATGCCCGCGCCAAGGCAGTGGCGAATTGGTTCGTCAGCCGCGCCTTCCGCCGCGTCGCCACCAACGCCGAAGTCGCCCGTTACTCCAAAATTTTCCTCGATGCGGAGAAATCCTCCGGCTCCTGGGAAACCGGCACGCAAGCGATGATGGCGGTCGTGCTGGCCTCTCCGAAATTCATCTTCCGCGCCGAACAGGAAGAGAGGGCGACCCAACGCGACGCGCATGCGATCAGCGAGTTCGCCCTGGCCTCGCGCCTGAGCTATTTCCTCTGGGGTTCGCTGCCGGATGACGAACTCTTCCAGCTGGCCTTCCAGAAGAAGTTGTCCGCCAACCTCGAGGCCCAGACGCGCCGACTGCTCAAGGACCCACGCGCGCAATACCTGACGCAGGGCTTCGGTATCCAGTGGCTCCAACTCCGTCAGCTCACGACGGTCTCGCCGGATCCGGGTATGTTCCCGGCCTTCAACGACGCCATCCGCGTCTCGATGATGAAGGAGACAGAACTGTTCTTCGCCGAGATCGTCCGCGAAGATCGTAACGTGCTCGACCTCCTCGACGCCGACTTCACCTACGTCGACCGCGAGCTCGCCGCCTTCTACGGGCTAAATAATGTGGAGATTCCCCGCGAACGCGGCGGCGAGCCAGTCTTCGTCCGCGTGACGCTCCCCAAGGGCGACCGCGGTGGCATCCTCACGCACGCGTCCATTCTCACGGCGACGTCCAACCCCACGCGCACCTCGCCGGTCAAGCGCGGCAAATGGATCCTCGAACAGATTCTCGGCACGCCGCCTCCGCCCGCGCCGCCTTCGGTGCCCACGCTCGAAGGCCAGCAGCTCAAAGGCTCCCTCCGCGAACGCATGGAACAGCATCGCCGTGATCCGGCCTGCGCCTCCTGCCACACCCGCATGGACGCCATCGGTTTCGCCTTCGAGAAGTTCGACGCGGTCGGCCAACTGCGTACGGACGAAGACGGCAAGCCGATCGACCCTTCGGGCAAGCTGCCCAACGGCCAAGCCTTCGCCGGCGCCGGTGAACTGAAGAAGATCCTTAAGGCCGACGACGAGAAATTCGTCCGCAACCTTTCCTCGAAGCTCCTCACCTACGGTCTAGGCCGCGGGCTCGATTACTACGACGGCCCGGCCATCGATAAGATTACGGAATCGACCCGCAAATCAGGCAACCGCTTCTCCTCCCTGATTCTTGGGGTGGTCATGAGCGACCCTTTCCGCCTCCGCCGGGGAACATCTCAGGTTGAAACGGGGTCTGAATCTCCTAAGAAGAAATAGCCCCTGTCATGAAGACCGACCTCATTCCTCGCCGTACCGTCCTCAAGGGCCTCGGCGCCGTCATGGCCCTACCGTGGCTCGAGGCGATGGGCCTCCAGACCGGGTGGGCCGCTGGCAACACCCCGACGAAGAACGCCGCCCCGAACCGCATGGCGATTCTCTACGTCCCCAATGGCGTGAACATGGACGGCTGGCGCGTGGGCGCTGAAGGCGCGCTGCCTTCCAAACTCCCTCCGATCCTCGCGCCGCTCAATAACGTCCGCAGCGATTTCTCGATTCTCACCGGCCTCACGGCCGACAAGGCCCGCGCCCACGGCGACGGCGGTGGCGACCACGCCCGCGCGATGTCCGCCTTCCTCACGGGCGCTCAGCCCCGCAAGACCGACGGTGCCAACATCCGCTCCGGTGTCTCGGCCGACCAGATGGCCGCGGCGCGCATCGGCGATCGCACGCGCCTCGCCTCCCTCGAAATCGGCACCGAAGCCAGCAAGCTCGCCGGCGGTTGCGATTCGGGTTACTCCTGCATCTATCAGTCCAACATCTCCTGGCGCTCGGCCACGCAGCCGATGCCGAAGGAAGTGAATCCGAAGCTCATCTTCGAACGTCTCTTTGGCTCGGGCACCGACCTCGAACGCCAGCGCCGCGACTCCGCGCGTAAGTCCGTCCTCGATGCGGTCCGCGAGGATTACCGCGATCTCAACGGCCGCCTCGGCGCCGAAGACCAGCGTAAGCTCGACGAATATTTCACCGCCGTCCGCGAGATGGAACTGCGCATCGCGAAGTCCGGCCAGGATGGGCGGAGCAAGCTACCGGTCGGCGCGCTGACCCCGCGCGGCATCCCGGAAAGCTACGCCGAACACCTCCGCCTGCTCGCCGACCTGATGGTCCTCGCGTTCCAGACCGACACCACCCGCGTCGCGACGTTCGTCCTCGCTAACGAAGGCAGCAACCGTTCGTACCCGTTCATCGGTGTGCGCGACGGCCACCACAGCATCTCCCACCACGGCCACGACCCGGTGAAGCTGTCGAAGATCCAAGACATCAATGTCTTCCACTCGACGCAGCTGGCTTATCTCCTCGAGCGCCTCAAGTCCGTGAAGGAAGGCGACGGTAATCTCCTCGATCACTCCATGATTGTCTACGGCTCCGGCAACGGCGACGGCGACCGTCATAATCATGACGACCTTCCGATCCTCCTCGCCGGCAAGGGCTGCGGCACGATCAAGCAGGGCCGCCACGTTGTGTATCAGAAAGAGACCCCGCTGAATAATCTTTGGGTCAGCATGCTTAACCGCATGGACATCCGCGACGTCCAGCTCGGCGACAGCACCGGCGAACTCAAGAAGCTGTCTTGAGGTAGGGACGCCACGGTGTGGCGTCCGCCCTTAACCCTAAACCCTCCGGTCGCGACACCGTCGCGCCCCTACCTCTGGGTGCCTTGGGTAGGGACGCGTCGGCGACGCGTCCGCCTGGGGTATTTCCCAACTCGAATCCGTCGCGATAGCGGCTTCCCTTGGCGCATGGACCACCCTATGCGTCGCTGGCTTCGTCACGCGCGTCCGTCATGGGTCGACGCCGAGGACCCCGTTTTTATTACGCTCTGTGGTGAGCCCCGCGGCCT
>JBIILC010000086.1:0-5960 GCA_044232865.1 Opitutales bacterium
TACGCATGCCATGCTGGGCGATCTTGGCGCGGACCGGAGCCCAATCCATGAGACCGCCGCGCTTGACCTCGATCGGTTCGCCGCGTTCCTGCTCGAGGAGGTCAACGGTGTCCTGCGGAAGCAGGCCACGGTCCCACTTGGAGCCCTTGTAGGTGCTGTAGGTGCCGCGCTCGGCGGCGAGGTCGGAGGAGGTCTCGTAGGCGTAGTAGGCCACGGCTTCCATGATCTCGTCGTTGAATTCGACGGCGGCGTCGGAGGCGAAGGAGATGTCGCGACGGTAGAGGCAATCCTGGAGGCCCATGACGCCCATGCCGACTGGGCGGTGGCGGAGGTTGGAGACCTCGGCGGCCTTCGTCGGGTAGAAGTTGATGTCGATGACGTTGTCGAGGGCGCGGACGGCGACCGTGACGGTCTCGCGGAGCATCGCATGGTCAATGCTGCCATCGGCCTTGAGGTGGGAGTCGAGGACGACGGAGCCCAGGTTGCAGACGGCGGTCTCCTCGGCGCTCGTGTTGAGCGTGATCTCCGTGCAGAGATTGGAGGAGTGGATGACGCCGACGTGGTCCTGCGGGGAGCGGACGTTGCAGGGATCCTTGAAGGTGATCCACGGGTGGCCGGTCTCGAAGATCATCCCGAGCATCTTCTTCCAGAGCTCGAGGGCGGGGATTTCCTTGCCGAAGATCTCGCCCTTCTTGGCACGAGCCTCGTAGGCGGCGTAGCGCTTCTCGAAGTCGGCGCCAAAGGTCTCGTGTAGGTCCGGGGCCTCGTTGGAAAGGAAGAGCGTCCAGTTCTGGCGATTCTTGAGGCGCTTCATGAACAGGTCGGGAATCCAGTTGGCCGTGTTCATGTCGTGCGTGCGGCGACGGTCGTCACCGGTGTTCTTACGGAGCTCGAGGAAGTCCTCGATGTCGTTGTGCCAGGTCTCGAGGTACGCGCAGCCGGAGCCGCGGCGCTTGCCGCCCTGGTTGACGGCGACGAGCTGGTCGTTGTGCAGCTTGAGGAACGGGATGATGCCTTGGGATTCGCCGTTGGTGCCCTTGATGTAAGAGCCCGTGCCACGCACGGAGGTCCAAGAGCCGCCGAGGCCTCCGGCCCACTTGGAGAGGAAGGCGTTCTCCGCGATGCCGCGGATCATGATGGACTCGATCGTGTCGTTGACCTGGTAAAGGTAGCAGGAGGAGAGCTGGCTGTGGAGCGTGCCCGAGTTGAAGAGCGTCGGAGTCGAGCTGCAGAAGCGGCGGGACTTGTAGAGCGCATGGAGACGGATGACCCAATCCTCGCGGCTCTTCTCTTCGCGAAGGAAGAGGCCCATGGCGACGCGCATCCAGAAGAACTGAGGCGTCTCGAGGCGACGGGCCGGCTTCACCGTCTTGTCGATGATGAGGTAGCGGTCGTACATCGTCTGCACGCCGAGGAGTTCGAAGTCGAGGTCCGCCATCGGGTCGAGGGCGTCGGCAAGCTTGGCGAGGTTGTACTTGCGGAGATCGGGCGAGAGTCGGCCGATCGCGATACCGCGGTCGATGTAGGCGGCGAACTGCGCGCGGTGGAATTCCTTGAGTTGGGACACGCCGTCGCGGGTAATGCTCCAGCCGAGGACCTCCTCGTAGATGTAGGAGAGGCAGATGCGGGCGGCGAACTTGGCAAAGTCCGCGTCGACTTCGACGAGGCTCTTCGCGTTGAGTTCGATCGTCTTGCGGAGGTCGGCTTCGGTGATCTCGTTGAAGAGGCCGCGGCGGAGTTCGGATTCGATCTGCTCAGGGGAGCGGACGAGCTCGAGGCCAGCGGCGGCGAAGGCGATACGCTTGCGCAGCTCGTCGCCGTTCCAGAGGTAGGTGGAGCCATCGGCGTTCTTGACGAGGATCATCGACTCCTGACGGTCGTCGACGATGGCCGGCTGGGAGGCGAGGATCTCGCGTTCGCGGGCGCGGGTGGCGCGATAGAGGATATAGTTCTGGGCAACCTTGTAGTGGCCCTGACGCATCAGCTCTTCTTGGACGAGGTCCTGGACCTCCTCGATGCCGATGATCGTCTGGCCGAGGTCGGAGATGCGGCGGGTGACGCCAGAGGCGACGCGCTCGGCAGGAGCGGGATCCTGCTCGAGCGAGAGGAAGGCCATCGTGACGGCCTTGCTGATCTTGCTGGGGATCCACGGCACCACCTGGCCGTTACGGCGCATCAGGCGGGTCGTGACGGAGACGGAGTCGACAGCGGCGTCAAGACCACCGCGGGAGAAGAGGAGACTCTTGGCGACGTCGTGGCGATTATAGCGCACGAGGGCGTCCTCGATGGCCTGCAGGACGAGGCCTTCACCGACCTGGACGCCGGACTGGGAGAGCACGCGGACGACGTCGCTGGCGACGGCGGCGACGAACTGGCGGTTGGATTCGGTGAAGATGTCTTGTTCCTGGCGGGCGACGAGGAGATCGGTGAGCGCGGCGCCGATGATGTCGGCGATCTTGGCGGCATCGAGGCCGTCGGCGGCGCTACCGGCGACGGTGGGCAGCGATTCACGCCAGTTGAAGCGGGGCTTGGCGCCGGACGGGGAGCGGACGGCGTTTTTGAGGGCGATATCTTCGCGGAAGAAAGGGAGTTCGGATTTCATATTGAAGAGAGTAGTGTGGAAAAGGGTGGAAGGCGGAAAGGAGGAGACGAAAGTCGAGTTGCGTCGGCGGTGGCCGGCGCATGGTTTTTGGTGAAAGGAAAGTGGTTAAGTAAGAACAGGAAACGTGCCAAAGCAGGCGCTGCGGGGGTAACGCCTAAATTTGACCTGAGGACGATTAAAGCTCGTCGTCGCTGACGGTGCCGAGGGCGCCCTGCTTCTGGTATTCGGTGACGCGGCCTTCGAAGAAGTTCTGCTCCTTCTTGAGGTCCATCATCTCGGACAGCCAAGGGAAAGGATTGGTCGTCTCGGCGACGAGCGGATCGAGGCCGCAGTTGCGGAGGCGGCGGTCGGCGATGAAATCGATGTACAGCTCGAACTCCTTGGAGGAGAGGCCGAGGCCGTTGACCGGCAGGCAGTCGCGGATGAATTCCTTCTCGAGCGTGACGGCGGTGGCCATGAGCTGGCGGAGTTCTTCCTTGAAGGCGGGGGTCCAGACGTCGGGGTTCTCCTTCACCAGCTCGGCGAGCAGGTTGCGGAAGAGGTCGATGTGGTTGGATTCGTCGCGCAGGGTGTAGCGGAACATCTGGCCGATGCCCGGGAACTTATTCTGGCGGGCGAGGGAGAGCACCATGCCGAAGAGCCCGTAGAACTGCGTGCCTTCCATGCACTGGCCGAAGAGGAAGATATTGTGGGCGAGGGCCTGCTTGTCTTCGAGCTTGGTGAGGTCGAGCTTGCGGCGCAGCGCGCGGGAATTGTTGACGACGAAGGCGGCCTTGTTGGCGATCGTCGGTATGTCCTCGAACATCGCCTCACACTCGTGCGGGTTGATGCCGAGCGAGGAGATCATGTAGACGAGCGAGTCGGCGTGAATGTTCTCCTCGTGGGCGTGACGGCCCAGGACGAGCTTGAGCTCGGGAGCGGTCACGACTTCGCGGACGACGTGAATGATGTTGTCGCCGACGATGCCTTCAGCGGCGGAGAAATAGCCGATGGCCATCTTGACGATCCACCGGTCGATCTCGCTGATCTGGCCGGTCTGGTCACGCCACTGTTCGCAGTCCTTCTGCATCGGGATATCCTCGGGCTCCCAATGGTTGTTCTTCATCGTCTTGTAGAGATCGTATGCCCACTGGTACTTCAGCGGGAGGATGTTGAAGAACATGGTCTCGCGACCGTTGATGACGCGCTTGTTGGCGAAGGCTTCCTCGGCTTTGGTCTTATCGAGGACGAAGGTTTTCTGACCTACTTTGATGGTGATGGTTTCCATGGATGGAGAGTGGGGTAAAGGGCTTAGTTAGAGGCCGGAAAGGCCGCTAGGTGATTGGTATGTCCGGAAGTAAATTACTAGATGTAGGGTCTGCAAATTTATTTCACCACTAGATGTAGTGTTTTAACGCAAGATACTGACATTTCGCTACTTAGGTAAAAAACTTTATTCACAATTGGGGTTTTTAACGAAAATTTGAGAGGGAGGCACGGTTAGGGTGAATCCCCCAACAAAATCGGGGGCGGGACGGGTCGGCAAACGTCAGTTGTTGGTGTTGCTCACGGTGTTCACCAGGCCGACGGAGGGCGGAGATTGCGGAGGGCGGTCCCCTGCCCCACTTTCAGCCCATGAACAAGGGCCCCACCGCTGAATCACCGAGCGATCAATGCAGCCCCGGCTTCTTCGCCGCCAGCTGGACGCCGGAAGCGCTCGCGCAACGCGGATGGCGTGGAGGCCTGAAAGCTACCTGGCGCGTGATTGCCACGACTTGGTACGGCGTCTTCGACAATCGACTGCCGCAACAATCCGCGGCGCTCACCTATTATACACTGATGTCGCTGGGGCCGCTCCTCGCGCTCGCGCTCACGGTATCGGGCTTCATCCTCTCGCGCGCCGGCGCGCAGGCGGATAATCCAGCGAAGCGCGCCATCGTCGCCGCGGTCGAATACATCGCACCGCAAGTCGTCGCGCAGGCGGGCAAGTCTGGTCAGGTCGTGACCCTGCACGATATCAATAAAGACCTCGACGGACTCGTCAATCGGTTGCTCGCTAATGCCGCCAGCGGCGAAGCCGGCGTCATCGGACTCCTGCTCATCCTCGGGTTCGCCGTGCTCATGCTGAGCCGCGTCGAAGATGCGTTGAACGGCGTCTGGGGTGTACGTTTCGGACGCAGCTGGCGCGATCGTTTCGCGAACTACCTCCTCTTTCTCGTCCTCTTCTTCCTCGTCGGCGCGTCAACGCTGACGATGCTTTCGGCCGCCTCTATCGCAACTTCGATTGGCGAGGGTACCACGTGGCTGAGCACGTGGCTGCAGCGTGTGCCGGGTGGCGGCGCCATGACTAATTTCTTTAGTGGCAGCGGGCCGCTCGTCGTCTCGATTGCGCTGCTCACGCTCGCCTTCGCGGCGTTCAATCGGATGATGCCGAACGTGCGCGTGCGCTGGAGTTCGGCCTTCGTCGGCGGACTCGCGATCGCACTACTCGTCGCGATCAATCATCGCATCGCTGCGCTCTACGTCGGCAAGGTCACCCAGTTCCAGAGCCTCTACGGAGAGCTGAGTATCGTCCTGGTGCTGATGTTCGGCACCTACCTCACCTGGCTCTTCGTTTTGATTGGCGGACAGGTAGCCTATGCTTACCAGAATCGCCACGCGCTAGCTCGGCACAAGGCGTGGGAGGGGCTGAGCCATCGGGCGCGCCGCACGCTCGCTTTCGTCTGCATCTCCGAGACCTTGCGGCGCTACCGGGCCGGCAAGGACGGGCCGACCGCCGACGACATCGCTCTGCGCGCGCGTGTGCCCGCGACCGTGGCAGAAGGCTGCCTCCAGATGCTGCGCGACGCCAATCTCCTCGCGGCTGAGTCGCGGACCGGCGGACATAAGCCCGCACGACCGCTGGAGCCCATGACCGTCGGAGAACTCTGGGCCGTCGTGGACACCCATTCCGCCGGGACGGCCGGCGAGCCGGACCTCACGTCGGATCCTGCCGCCAAAGAACTGGCCGCCATTGAGGTTAGCCTCATGGCGACGGCGGCCTCCCAGCAGACCCTGGGCGAGCTGGCTGGGCGGAGCTAAGGCCCGGAGGAGCACCGCGCGGCTGGGCGGGGCGGGAGAGGGTGAGCCTAGAGGTCTGAGCGCGGCGCGGCCGGCGTCGGGCATGGATCGCGGAGCCTAGCCCGGTAGCCGGCGGGACTGGACATGGCGAACCAGCCGGCGGGAGGGATACTCCGGCCGGCTGGCGAACCGCGTAAATGAGGGGACCCCGATCTCCTTGCGGAGACCGGGGTCCGTAAACCTGGCGATGACCTACTCTCGCACACCAGCGGGGGTGCACTACCATCGGCGGCTGCATGCTTAACTATCGTGTTCGGGA
>JBIILC010000033.1:0-20011 GCA_044232865.1 Opitutales bacterium
TCAACGGCGTCTGCGTCTTCGAAGATGGTAAGATCCGCGCTGATGCGCCGAAGGGGATGAGGCTGAGTTTCGACGGAAACGCGCGGTAGTAGATAGCGGTTGGCGGTTAGCGGTAAGCGGTTGGGAAAATACCGCCAAAGAGGACTGCGTGGATCGCTGAGTGGAGGACTGGATAGAAAACTGAATTGAAAAGATGCCAGGGCTGATTTCCCCTGTTCCTTTCTCTATTCAGCCCTCGCAATCTGGTTTAAGCGTTTAGCGGCTGGATTAAGCCTACGAGGGCGCGATAAATCACGCCCCTGCCCCCTTCTGCGGCGTGACTAACCGCTTACCGCCAACCGCTTACCGCTTGTGTTGTCATCGGCCCTAAACTCCATACTCCAGACCCTAGTCCCCGACACATGTTCACCCTGCTTAAGACTGATACGACGACGGCCGCGCGCCTCGGCGTGCTGAAGACCCCCCACGGGGAGATCCGCACGCCGGTTTTCATGCCGGTCGGCACCCAAGCCACGGTCAAGGGGCTCTCCCCCCAGCAGGTCGCCGAGACGGGTGCCCAGATCCTGCTCAGCAACACCTATCACCTGAATCTTCGTCCGGGTCGCGAGATCGTCCGCGCCGCGGGCGGTCTCCATAAGTTCATGCACTGGGACAAGCCGATCCTGACCGATAGCGGCGGCTTCCAGGTCTTCTCGTTGGCGAAGCTGCGCACGATCACCGACGAGGGTATCCATTTCAGTTCCCACCTCGACGGTAACAAGCTGTTCCTCGACGTGAAGGACTGCTTCGACATCCAAGACGCGCTCGGGTCCGACATCGCCATGGTGCTCGACGAGTGTCCGCCCTACCCATGCGAGCGCGCCGCGTGCGAAGTCGCGGTGAACCGCTCCATCCGCTGGGCCAAAGAGATGCTTCAGCTGGCCAAGGACAGCGGCTTCCTCGCCTCGGGTCGGCATCTCTTCTGCATCAACCAGGGCTCGGTCTACGATGACCTCCGTATCCGCTGCGCCGAAGAGCTCGGCGGCCTCGATTTCCCTGGCCACGCTATCGGCGGCGTCAGCGTCGGCGAGCCCGAGGAGCACATGCTCCATCAAGTCGGCCTCGTCGCCCCGCTCCTGCCGAAGAACAAGCCACGCTACGTCATGGGCGTCGGCACCCCGCCCCAGCTCCTCCGCATGGTCGCGCTCGGCGCCGACATGTTCGACTGCACGATGCCGACCCGCATCGGTCGCCACGGCGGCGCGTTCACGCCCGACGGCCCGATCAGCGTGAAACACCTGCGCTACCGCGACGACCACCGTCCGCTGGTCGAAGGCATGGACAACTATACCTGTCGTCATTTCTCGCGTGCTTACCTGCGTCACCTGCACCACGCCGGCGAACAACTGGGCGGAACTTTGCTCGCGCTGCATAACATCCACTTCCTGCAAGACCTCATGGCCCAGGCTCACGTCCATATCGCCGCCGGTGACTTCGCCTCGTGGTCCAAAGCCTGGTGCGAACGTTACGAAGCCGGCGCCAAGGACGAGATACCGGCGGACTAGAGGCAGGAAATCAAAGGGAGACCGCGCTCGCCGCATGGTGAACGCAATGGTAGGGGCAAGACTACGTCGCGCCCAAGGGCACGGCGTAGCCGTGCCCCTACCTCCGGCCACCATTCGGCGGCCGAACTGATAACGCACACTATGTCGTGACGCGGTCCCGACCCTACCCAACGCGACAGACTAGGGCAGCACGCGGTGCTGCCCCTACCTCTAGACAAACAAGCCGCCCCTTGCCCACGTGCCAGCTTGCCAGCGTGCCCCCTCGCTTTGACCGAAGGTCAAAGCGAGAAACTCTCCCCGCAGGAACAGCTAGCCTTGGCGTTGGGATTGGAGAACTTGAAGCCACCACCGATCATCTTGTCGGAATAATCCAACTGCGTGCCGCGGAGATAGAGGGCCGATTTCGGGTCCACCAGGACTTCGACGCCTTCGGAGCGGACCAAGATATCGGCCGCCTTGGCCTCGCCCACGAAGCGCATCTTATAAGAAAGACCGTTGCAACCGCCACCGGAGATCGAGACCCGCAGGAACCCTCCTTGGGCTTCACGGGTGGCCAGAGCGCGGACCTTCCCCCCGGCCGGAGCCGTCAGACGGATCAGGCGCTCGTCGGCGACGCGCGGGCTGGCGACTGCGGAGGTGGTGTCCATCTTTCGATAGGATTGTGACGAACCTGACCAAAGACAAGCCACCACGCCGATAAGGCCCCTCCCCTGCAGGAAAACAGGCTTGCCCGACTCCCTCCCCAGAGGGATATGATGCTTTTCTCGGGTAACGGTCGCGTAGCTCAGTTGGTTAGAGCGCAGCATTCACATTGCTGAAGTCACAGGTTCAAGTCCTGTCGCGACCACCACCCGGGATTTTATCCGCAGAGTCCCGCCGCTGAGGATTTTCTATTACTTTATAATATTAGAGGTCAGATTGTAATTAGGTGTTCCCAGCAAACTGTCGCTTAATTATTCCTAGGGCTCATCGATGTCGCCTCCCTGCGGGGCCAGACCATTCGTTCACCTTATTTTCCCTGACCACCTTCCGCCTCAGATGTCCGAATCCTCCAAGCTTCCTGACAACCTCTCCGAACTTCTCGCCCACCTCCACGAACGTCAGGAGAAACGCGGCAACTGCACGATGAAAGATCGGGCCGAGCTCTGGCTGCGCCACGGTGGTGAGAATCTGGACATCAGCCCGCCCAACTTCCACCACGCCCTCGCGACCTGGCTCGCGAACGCCGGACTCGTGCATAAGGACAAGGCCCAGGACGTGGCCGCGGTGCTCTACTGCCTCGGGGTGACCAACTCCAATAACCTCTTCCAGAAGGTGAACCAAGGTAAGTTGGTGACATTGGGCATCGGTAAGAACGGTCGCCGTAACGCCAAGGGACAGCGAAAAGCCTGACCCGGGGTGGGAATGTGACTTAGGGGTGACGACCCCGCCGAACCCGTTGACATCGACCCGGGGCTTCGGATGATGGCGGCATGAGCCGGCATCAGCAAAGGCGTCAGCAAGAAGTAGCCCGCGCCCGTTCCTTCCTGGAACGACGCATGAACGACCTGCGTTCTCGTCTTGGTCTCAAGGCCGATGCCGCCCCCCTGCCCGGCGAAGCCGCCTACGAGGACACCGAAATCGGCCGCGCCCCAGGCCAGTTGCCAGCCGCTTCTCCCTTCGAGTCCACCGCGCCGACCAAGTTCCGGGTCATCTCCTACGACGAGAATAGCTGCAAGGTAGACGAGTTCTCCGACCTAGACTCCGTCGGCCGCTATGCCGGTAAGCCGGGGATGGTCTGGATTCAAGTCCTCGGCATCACCGACCCCCAGATTGTCCACATCGTCGGCGCCTTCTTCGATATCCCAATGCTGGCCCAGGAAGACATCCTGACGGCCACCTCCCGCCCGAAGTTCGAAGAACACGGCGACAAACTCCTCGCCATCGCCCGCGCGGTCCGCATCGGCGTCGAAGAAGATACCCCGCGCGGCCAGCAGATCTCCATCGTCGCCGCCCAGAATTGGGTCATCTCCTTCCACGAAAACGACGAGAAGGTTTTCGAAGCCGTCGAGAAACGCATCGCCGACAACAAAGGCAATATCCGTAAGTGGCACGCCGGCTACCTGATCTACTCCCTCCTCGATACGCTCGTCGACCGACTGCTCTACCAGACCGAAGAGATCGAGGACGCTACGACCGAGCTCGAAGACTCGATCCTCAAGGGCACGGACGACTGGGACCTCAACGAGGTCTACCGCCTCAAGCGTATCGTCGTACGCCTTAGCCGCCTCGCCCAGCCGCTCAAGGACATGGTCAGCGTGCTTGAGCACTACGAGCACCCTTTGCTGCCGACGACCATGGACATGTTCCTGCGCGACCTCTACGACCACGCGATCCGCGCGGCCGACCGCATCGAGCACGCCCGCATGATCTTGCAAGACCTGCAGGAATACCACCACACCCAGCAGGAACGAAAGACCAACGAAGTCATCCGCGTGCTGACGGTAATGAGCTCGGTGTTCATCCCGCTGACCTTCTTGGTAGGTCTCTGGGGCATGAACTTCCACTTCATGCCGGAAATCCATACGGCCTGGGGTGAGAAATACGGCTACTTCCTGGCGCTGGGCTCCATGGGCGCCCTCGCGACGGGCATCATCCTCTGGATGAAGCGTAAGCGGTGGTTCTGAGTTCGCGAAGCGCCTTAATAGAGGGCTGAGTCGAGTGCTGGATCGATGACTGAATCGATCACAGATCAAATGCATCAGCAAATGCAGCTGGTCGCCAGCCAGCGAACTTAAGACCCTACGCTCTTTTCTGACATCGACGCAGTCATCGATGCTGCACTCGACTCAGTCATCTGAACTTAAGCACAATCCTGGGCGTCGACGTCGATGACGTCGATGACGTCGTCATCGCCAAGGATCTTGGCCCGCAGCGGTAAGATCGCCGCGAGGAGCGATTTCACGCCGGTGACGAGATACCAGATGTGCACGCGATGTTGGTCCTGAACCTTCTCAAACGGACACGGGGCCGGGCCGCGGATCTCGCAAAGGCCCGGATGCAGACGCTCGAGTTCTTTGACCCACGCATCGGCGACGAAGTTCACCTTCTCGGCGTTACGGCCACGGAAGACGTGGCGGACGAGATGGCGGTCCGGCGGGTAACCGAATTCAGCGCGCTTCTCGAGCTCGGCGGCTGCGAAGCCATGGAAATCAAGCCGCTTGGCGAACTGGATCGGATCAGAGGCCGGCTGGAAGCTTTGCACAACGACCACGCCCTCGAGGTCACCACGGCCGGCGCGACCGGCGACCTGGGTGAGCAGCTGAAAAGTGCGCTCGGCAGCCCGGAAGTCCGGCAGCTGCAACGAAAGGTCAGCGTCAATGATACCCACCAGCGTCACCCGCGGGAAGTCGAGGCCCTTGGCGATCATCTGCGTGCCGAGGAGCATATCATATTTACCCGCGCGGAAGTCCGAGAGGACTTTGCGGAAGAGGTCCTTCTTGCCCATCGTATCGGCGTCGATGCGGGCCACGCGGGCGCGGGGGAAGAGCTGGGCGATGGTCTCCTCGACCTTCTGGGTGCCGTAGCCCTTCCAGCGGACCTTCGGGGAGCGGCAACTCGGGCAGAGGACCGGGGCGCGTTCCTGATGATTGCACAGATGGCAGCGGGCGGTGTCGTCGGTGCGATGGAGCGTCAGCGAGACGCTGCAGCGCTTGCATTGGACGGCCTCCCCGCAATCCGGACAGACCAGCGAGCGCGAATGACCGCGGCGGTTCAGAAACAGGATGGTCTGCTCGCGGCGCTCGAGGCGGGCGCGGATACCATCGGTGAGTTCGCGAGAGAGGATATGCTGGCCCTTCGAGTGCAGGACCTCGCGACGCATGTCCACGATCCGGAAGGCCGGCATCGGGCGATCGTCGACGCGCTTGGTCATCACGTCCAAGGCATAGCGTCCGGCCGTCGCGTTCTTCCAGGTCTCGAGCGAGGGCGTCGCCGAACCCAGCACGCAGGCCACGCCGAGGACCGAGGCACGCATCACCGCAACGTCGCGGCCGTGGTACATCGGCGTCTCACCCTGCTTGAAGGAAGGTTCGTGCTCCTCGTCGACCACGATGAGGCGGAGGTTCGGGAGCGGGGCGAAGACGGCGGAACGGGCACCGACCACCACCCTCGCCTGCCCGAGCGACATCGCCATCCATGCGTCGAAACGTTCGCCGGCGGAAAGGTGGCTATGCCAGACGACTACCTTGGCGCCGAGGTCGGCGAGGCGGGAACGGAGCCGACCGACGGTCTGGGGAGTGAGGGCGACTTCGGGGACTAGGAAGATGGCTGAGCCACCTTCGGCCACGACCTTGCGGATCAGCGCCACGTAGACCTCGGTCTTGCCCGAGCCCGTGACGCCGTGGAGCAGGTGCGCTCTGAAGGCCTTCGAATCGAGCGTCTTCGTGACGGAGTCCACTGCGGCGACCTGCTCAGGATTCAGCGTGTGGCCAGCCGAGGCGATGGTCTCCCCTTCGGCATAAGGGTCGTTATAGGCGACGCGCCACAGGACGCTAGTGTCCTCCTTGACCGTGCCGGCCTTGATGAGCGCATCAACGGCCTGCTGGGCGACACCGAGCCCGTCGACCATCTTCGAGCGGTCAGCGGGCTCCTTTAGGCCGGAAAGGTAATCGATGACCTGCGCCTGGCGCGGGGCCTTCTTGCGGAGCTTGGCGAGGGCTTCGGCTTCGGGTGGGGCGATCAGCGTGAGCAGGCGACGCAGCACGGGGCGGACGCCTTTGCGGATGGCGGCAGGCAAGACGGTCTCGAGCACCGAGTTCAGGCCACAGCCGTAGTAGCCTGCCATCCATTCAGCCAGCTTGCAGCAGTCCGGCGTCATCACCGGCTGCTCATGCTCAAGCGAGATCACACTACGAAGTTTCGCCGAAGGCGGCGCCTCAGCGGGGTATTTCCAGACCACGCCGATGCTCGTGCGACCACCGAGCGGCACGCGAACCAGCTGCCCTACCTGCAGCACATCCTTTAGGCCCGCCGGCACCGAGTACGAGTAAGCCCGGGCCCCGCCGTCAAACGGGACCACCTCGGCGACGCCGGGTTCAATTTCTCCGAACAGATCGGGCACAGGGGGAGGTTCGCCGAAGCAAAGCAGGGATTCAAGCGAGGGTTGCCGACACCGCCTGATTTACGCTCAGGCGTGGATATCGGTTGTCGGGACGCCGGAATGGGCCGCGATGCGGGCGCACATCAGGGCCCAGAAACAGCCGATACAGTTAGCCACGACCAGCTGGAGGTCGGTCGGCATACTGTAGAAGATGAGCGTACCGGGGAACCAGACGAAGTAGTTCGTGAGCAGATTCGGAAGGACCAGGCGGCGATACCAGCCCGGGCCCATCGCCGCACGCAGGCGAGCGGTGTCCCAGCCGCAATCCTTCCAGAGATGGGAGATAGCGTTGAACGGCGCGCCAATGAAGATCGTGAAGCCCGCCATGTCGACGAACACCTTGAGCAGGACGGTTCGCAGGTTAGCTTCGCTGCCGAACCAAGCGGCCTGCAGAGTGTAAAAGTAACTTACCAGCATCCCCATCAAGGCCCACCAGACCATGCTATGAAGGAGGTCGCGGAAGGGATGCGCCGGACGCAACCCAGGGAAGACCATGCGGAAACACCAAGGAATCAGGCCGGAGGTAATAGCCGTACAGATCGCGGCAAAGGCCATCGGATTAGCCGCGTTGATGGCACCGATACGATTGAGAGCCGTGGCGACTTCCGGGACATTGTAATAGGCGACGACCAAGCCAGCGGCCGCCAACATGATGACCACCAACGGAAGGGCGATATCGCGGAGGGCCTTGATGCCGGCGGTCAGCGGCGAAGCAGAAGATTCGCTCATGCGAGGAACTTGCGGAGCAGCTGGTCGATCAGGACTGGGTTAGCCTTGCCCTGCGTACGCTTCATGATTGGCCCTTTGAGAGCATTGATGGCCTTCTCGTTGCCAGCACGGTATTCAGCGATGGACTTCGCCACGGCCGGATCGGCGATGACTTCCTGGACAATCTTCTCGAGTTCACCCGTATCGCTATTCTGGCGCAGGCCCTTCGCGTCGACGATCGCCGCGGCGTCCTGGCCGGACTTGAACATCTCGGTGAAGACTTCCTTCGCCTGCTGCTTGGAGATCACGCCTTCGTCGGTGAGCTTCACGAGGCCGGCAAGCTGCGCTGGCTTGATGGGGCAGGACGCCAAAGAGACGGGGGCCGAAGCGGCTTCGTCGAAAGTACCAGCGGCCCCCGCCGAAGCGGCGAGATCGCGGAGGAGGTCGTTAGCGACGAGGTTCGCGATACCCGACGGGTTAGACGGATGGGCGGCTACGGCGACTTCGAACCATTCGGCGAGAGCGCGGTCGTTCACGAGCACCGAAGCGGCAGTGTAAGGCAGGCCGAGCTTATCGACGTAGCGACGCTGGCGGTCGTAGAGGTTTTCGGGGACCAGCAGGGCAAGGCGCGTGACGGTCTCACGGGAGATCCTTAGGGTCGGGATGTCTGGATCCGGGAAGTAGCGGTAATCGTGGGCGTCTTCCTTGTCGCGCAACACGTAGCCACGGGCGAGTTCGGCATTCCAACCTCGGGTCTCTTGCGTAATTGAGCGGCCGGCCTCGAGTTCGCGGATCTGGCGGGCGGTCTCGTAGATGACAGTATCGCGGACGCTGGAGATTGAATTGAGATTCTTGGTCTCGGTACGGGTGCCGAGTTTTTCGACGCCACGACGGCGGATGGACACGTTACAGTCGCAACGCAGCTGGCCCTTTTCCATGTCGCAATCGGCGACGCCGGCCTGAGTGAGCATCGCGACGAGCGAGCGCAGGAAGGCTTCGGCTTCGGCGGAGGAACGGAGGTCCGGCTCTGTGACAATCTCGAGGAGTGGCACGCCGGCGCGGTTGTAGTCGACCAGCGAACCGCTGCCCGCGTGGCTGAGCTTACCCACATCTTCTTCGAGGTGCGCGTGGTGGATACGGATGAACTTATGCTCGCCCATCACATTGCGCGAGGCGCCTGGAAGCTCGATCTCGACTTGGCCGCCGACGACGACCGGGAAATCCTTCTGGGTGAGCTGGTAGTTCTTCGGATTATCCGGGTAGAAATAGTTCTTACGGTCCCAGGAGCAGTGCTCCGGTACCGACGCTCCGACGACGAGCCCAAAGAGGATGGATTTCTCGACCGCTTCGCGATTCACCACCGGCAACGTGCCCGGGAGGCCGAGCACGACTGGGTCGACCTGATCGTTGGGTTCCTTGCCGAAGCCCCAGGGGGACGACGCGAAGACCTTGGCGCGGGTGTGCAGCTGAACGTGGACCTCAAGGCCGATGACGACTTCCCAATCAGAAGGTGCGTTGCTCATAGGGCGGCTTGCTGGTGGGCTAATCCATGGGCGGCCTCGAAGAGACGGCCCGCGGCGAGGAGTTTAGCTTCGGAGAGCGGTGCTCCGACGAGATGGAAGCCGACCGGAAGGTGGCCAGACTTGCCGCAAGGCACCGAGATCGCCGGGAGGCCGGCGAGATTGGCGGGAATCGTAAAAATATCCTCGAGGTAGAGCTGCAGCGGATCCGAGGCCTTCTCGCCGACCTTGAAGGCAGGCGTCGGTACGGTCGGGGTGAGCAGCACGTCGACGCCGGCAAGGGCGGCGAGGTATTCGGCACGGATCTTCGCGCGAGCACGGAGGGCGCGGACGTAATAGGCGTCGGCGTAACCGGCGCTGAGCACGAACGTGCCGAGCAGGATACGACGCTTCACTTCCGGGCCGAAGCCTTCGGAGCGACTGGCCGTCATCATCTCGACCGGCGTGCCGGCGGAGGCGGAGCGATGTCCGTAGCGGACGCCGTCGTAGCGGCCGAGATTCGAGGAAGCCTCGGCGGTCGCCACGACGTAATACGTCGGCACGGCGAGATCGGCGGAAGGAAGTTCGACCTCGGAGATCGCGCAACCCTGGGCGCGGTAGAACTCGACCGCGGCATTGACCGCGGCGGCGACCTCAGGGGCGACGCCCTTGCCGAGGAAACCCTTCGGGATGCCGATGCGGAGCTTCTTGGCGTCGCCAGCCGGCGTGAGCGTGCGGTCAGACGAGCCGAAGCAGGTCATGTCGCGCGCGTCGGCCGAGGCCAACGCGTTAAGGAGCAGTTCACAGTCTTCGATACTGCGGGCCATCGGACCAATCTGGTCGAGCGACGAAGCGAAGGCCACGAGCCCGAAGCGGGAGATGAGTCCGTAGGTGGGCTTGAGGCCGACCACGCCGCAATGTGAGGCGGGCTGGCGGATCGAGCCACCGGTATCGGAACCGAGTGAGAGCGGCACCAGGCCAGCCGCGAGGGCCGCGGCGCTACCACCGGAAGAACCGCCCGGGATGCGGGCGAGGTCCCAAGGATTGAAAGTCTTGCGGATAGCCGAGTTCTCCGTGGAGGAGCCCATCGCGAACTCGTCCATGTTCAGGCGACCGTAGAGAATCGCGCCGGCGGCACGGAGACGTTCGGCGACGTGGGAGTCGTAAGGCGAGACCAGCGAAGAGAGCATCTTACTCGAGCAGGTGAGCGGCTGGCCCTTCACCGCGATGTTGTCCTTGATCGCGACCGGGATGCCTTCGAGCGGGCCCCTGCCCTGCCCGGCCTTGCGGCGAGCATCAGAGGCGTCGGCCTGAGCAAGAACGTCGGCTTGGTCGAGGTGTGTAAAGGCGCCGACCTTATCGTTCACCGCCTGATAGCGGGCGATGAGCGCTTCGCAAAGGGCGCGAGACGTCAGCGTACCGGCGGCGAGGCGGTGGCCGAGATCGGCGGCGGAAAGGGTATGAAGCGCGTCGGCCATGGCTTACGATTCGTCGTCCACGACGCGCGGGACGGAGATCTGCCCATCGCGCGAGGCGGGAGCGATGCGGGTGACGGCTTCGGCGCCGAGGACCGGACCCGGCTCATCGGAGCGGAGAGCGGATTCGTCGACGACACGGGCGTCGTCGATCGTCGTCGGCAGGTCAGCATCAGCGAGCGCTTGGAAGTGGCCCAGGATTTGATTGAGCTGCGACGAGTAGAGCGTCTTCTCCTCGGCCGTGAGGCTGAGGCGGGCGAGCTTCGCGAGGTGATCGATGTCGAAACCTTCAGCCATGGTCATCAGCGGCGGACGGTCCAGCCGGCGCCCTTCTCGAGCGTCGCGATGACCACGCCGAGGGCTTGATTGGTTTCTTCGTCCGTAAGCGTGCGGGCTGCATGACGCCAGCGAATCTCGAAGGCCAGGCTGCGGTGGCCTTCGGGGAGACCCGGACCCGTGAAGACGTCGAAGCAGTTGACTGACTCCAGCGCGAACTCCTTACCGGCGGCCTTGGAGGCGCCTTGGCGGACGCGGCTTTCGACTTCGGCGGCGGCGACGTCGACCGGGACGATGACCGCAACGTCCTTAGTGACAGGCGGGAAGGACGAGAACGCTTCGAAGCGGGGGATCTTGCGGGCTTCGGCGAAGGCCGAGCGCGGGAAGCAGACTTCGCCCGCGATGACGGAGCTCTTCAGGCCGAGGGAACGCGTCCAGCGGAGATCGAGGACGCCACAGGCGCCTTCCGCAGCGCGGCCACGGTCGACGAGGGCGGCGGCATGATCGGCCTGCCAGAGACCACCCGTGGCGGCGGCGAACGAAAGACGGACGGTAGCAACGCCAGCGAGGGCAGCGGCATCCTGCAGGAGGCGCTTCGCACGTAGAGCGTCGAAGGCCTCGCGGGACTTCCACGAACGCGTCACCGGTTCGGCGACGATCGCGAAGGCGACGGAAATGAATTCGCGCACCGTGCCATCAGCCTGCGGACGGAAGACCGTGCCGACTTCGAAGAGACCGTGCGGGTCGGCGTGCACCGAGAGATTGAGCGCAAGCGCGCCCGCGAGACCCGGGACGAGCGACGCGCGGAGGTGCGTCTGTTCGGCGGTCAGCGGATTATCCATCGCGACCAAGGCGGCCTTATCAGCGCCCAGCGTACGTTCGAGTTCCGCGGCGTCGCGGAGCGAGTAGTGGCAGCACTCCGTGAAACCGGCGCCGACGAGGCGGGCCGAGACTTCGCGGGTGAAGACGGACGTCAGCGCGTCTTCGTCGCCCGGGAGCGGGGCGATGGGACGGCCAGCGGGTACCTTATCGGTACCGTGGATACGGATGAACTCTTCGACCAGGTCGATCGGACGGGTCACGTCGGAGCGGAACGAAGGCACCAGTACCGAGAAACCAGTGGCGGCGGGCTTCACCGTGAAACCGAGACGAGCGAAGGCCGCGGAGACATCGGCATCGGCGATCGGCGTACCGAGCTTGGCGGCGACGTAGCCAGCAGGAAGTTCGATGGTCACGTCGGCACGCGGAGGCTGGCCTACGGCGACAGCGGGACCGGCCACTTGAGCGCCGGCGAGTTCGATGAGAAGATCCGTCGCGAGGCGCGAGGCGAGCTCGACGCCGGCCGGATCCACGTCACGGGCGAAGCGATGGGAAGAATCGGTCGACACGCCGATGCGGCGGGCGACGCGGCGGATTTCGCCAGGTCGGAACCAAGCGGCTTCGAGGAGGATTTCGGTCGTCGAGTCGGTCACGCCGGAATCGACGCCACCCATCACGCCGGCGACGACGAGTGGGCGCTGGGCGTCGGCGATAACGCAGACGCCCGTCTCGAGCTTCACCTTCTTGCCGTCGAGCAGCACGATCTCTTCGCCTTCGCGAGCTGGGCGGGCTTCGATGCCTTCGGAAACCTTCTTCGCGTCGAACGCATGGAGCGGTTGGCCGAGTTCGAGCAGGACCCAGTTCGTGATATCGACCACGTTATTGATCGGACGGAGGCCGGCGGCCTCGAGGTCGCGACGGAGCCATGCGGGGCTCGGGCCGACCTTCACGTTCTTCAGCGTGCGGAGCGTGTAATAAGGACAGAACTCAGAGGACGAGCGGACGAACTTCACCGCATCGGTCGCGGACGGAGCGGCGGCGAGGCCGGCAGGCGTCTTCACCGTGAGCGGCTTCAGCGTCAGGCCGAGAGCGGCGGCGAGGTCGCGGGCGACGCCGCGGATGCCGAGGCAATCGCCGCGGTTCGGCGTGACCGAAATTTCGAGCACCGTATCAGGTGCGCCGAAAAGGGAATTGAGAGGCGTACCGAGGGCGGGCTGGCGCGGCGTCAGGATAAGCAAGCCGTCCTCGCCTTTGCCGAGGCCGAGTTCTTCGGAGGAGCACATCATACCCGCCGAGTCGACGTCACGGAGTTTTGAGACCGAGATGGTGAAACCGCTCGGCATCACCGTACCTGGAAGCGCAACCGGGACCCGGTCACCCGCTTTGAAGTTCTTCGCACCGCAGACGATCTGGCGGATCTCGCCATCGCCCACGTCGACCTGACAGACACTAAGACGATCGGCCTTCGGGTGCTTATCGAAAGACTTGATTTCACCGACCACCACGAGGGGTAGCGGGGCGAGGCCGAAGGTCGTGACCGACTCCACCTCGAGCCCGAGCATCGGGAGGACTTCGGCGACGCGTTCGGCGGTGACGCCGGCGAGGTCGAGGTGACGGGAGAGGGCTTGGAAAGAGACTTTCATGGCTTAGGCGAACTGGCGCAGGAAGCGCGTGTCGTTGTTGTAGAAGTGGCGAATGTCGTCGATGCCGTGGACCAGCATCGTGATACGTTCGAGGCCGAGGCCGAAGGCGAGGCCCGACCATTCTTTCGGGTCGAGGCCGCAGAGTTCGAGCACCTTCGGGTCGACGAGACCGCAGCCCATGATTTCCAGCCAGCGGTTGGAGAGACGGCCTAGGTTAGGCGAGCGGAGGTCCATCTCGAAGGACGGTTCCGTGAATGGGAAGAACGACGGGCGCAGGCGAATCTCGGCATCGGCGCCGAAGGTTTCCTTGACGAAGAAGTCGAGCACGCCGCGGAGATCGGCGAGCGTCACGTTACGATCGATCCAAAGACCTTCGACCTGGTGGAAGTTGGCGGAGTGCGTCGCGTCGACCGCGTCGCGGCGGAAGCATCGACCCGGGGCGACGATACGGAACGGCGGCTTACGCGAGAGCATCGTGCGGACCTGCACGCTGGAAGTGTGTGTGCGAAGGAGGATTGCTTCGTCGGCCTTACGGGGCGCATCGGCGGAGCGGAACGCCTTAGGCATGTAGAGCGTGTCCTGCATATCGCGGGCCGGGTGATCGGCCGGCGTGTTGAGCGCGTCGAAGCAATGCCACTCCGTCTCGACCTCAGGGCCATCGGCGACGACGAAGCCCAGCTTGCGGAAGGAAGCCAGAATGCGTTCACGCGTGCGGGAGAGAGGATGGAGCGAGCCGGCCGGAGCGTCGGGGCTCGGGAGGGTCGGGTCGATGGACGCGCCGAGGGCGGCGGCGATCTCAGCGTTCTCGACCTTGACCAGGAGAGCGGCGAGGAGTTCCTCGACGGACTTCTTCGCCTCGTTAATGAGCTTACCCACGACCGGGCGTTCTTCCTTCGAAAGGGTGGCCATCCCCTTCATCACCTGGGTCAGGGAGCCATTGGGGCCGACGACGCGCGCCTTGAAGGCTTCGAGCTCGGCGCGGGTGGCGACGGCGGAGGCTTCCTGGGTGGCGGCGGCGACGAGTTGGGCGAGCTGCTGCTGCATGGGTTGATTTGTGCGTTGGAGGGGATAATCGGCAAGCGAAAGCACCGTAAAACAAAGAAGCCCCGGAGGGCCGGGGCTTCGTGAAGGGACGTTAAGTCGTCTTAGACGAGCGCGGCCTGGGCCTTTTTGACGATCGCTTCAAAAGCGACGGAGTCATGGATGGCCAGTTCGCTCAGATTCTTACGGTCCATCGTGATGTTGGCCTTTTTCAGACCAGAGATCAGACGGCTGTAGGAAATGCCGAGGGGACGGCAGGCGGCGTTGAGACGCACGATCCAAAGCTGACGGAACGTCGACTTGTTCTTGCGGCGGTCGCGATAAGCGAACTTCTGCGCGCGCTGAACGGCCTCGAGGGCGTAGACGTACAGACGGGATTTGTTTCCGAAGTAGCCCTTAGCGGCTTTAATCGCGCGCTTCTTTCGGGCCTTGGTGGCCGGGCCATTGGTTGCTCTAGGCATGTTGGTATTTGGTTTTGGTTTTGGTTAGATGGCCTCGGGGTCGCCTTAATGAACACCCGTTCGGCCAAAAAGTGGGTCGCCGGTTTAGGCGAAAGGCATGCTGGCCAGCATCTTCTTCTCGAAGCCGGAGTCGACGCGCTTGGACTTGTTGGCGCGACGACGCTGCTTGCGGGACTTGGAGCTCAACAGGTGGCGGCCGTTAGGGGAACGACGCATCACTTTGCCGGTACCGGTCACCTTGAAGCGCTTGGAGACTGACTTGCGGGTCTTTTGCATGGCGGAAAGGGTCGGAACAAAGGGCGTCCGAGGGGACTTGTAAAGGGGAAAGGGCCGAGGGAGCGGAGATGGGCTCACTTTCTAGCGGGCGGCGGATCGGGCTGGCCGTTTGACAATCTGGGCCAAGCCCACTCCCCTGCCTTGTAACCAAACCTAAAAACCATGCTTTCCCTAGGAAAAAAGCCAAAGCTGACCTTCAAAGTAGACGCGCTAGTGGACGGTAAGACCGTCAATGGGCCGTTTGCCTCCCTTCTGGACGGTCCGACCATCGTTTCCGTTTACATGCGCAACAACACGTCCGCCTGCGATAAACAGGCCGCCGAGATGGATAAAAATGAGAAAGCCATTGTCAGACAAGGGTTTAGGTTAATTGCCGTCTCCCGGGACACGTGCGCCTCCCACACAAAGTACGCCGCTAAGCACGGGTACAAGTTCACCCTGGTTTCGGACCCGGAAGACCTCTTCTCCAAGGCCCTAGAGGCCATCGTCGAAAAGTCCATGTACGGGAAGAAGTACCTCGGACCGCTCCGGGCTGCCTACCTTTTCAACGGCGATGGCAAACTCGTCGGCATCGTCCCCAAGGTCGAAGCCGCCGAGCACGGCAAGCAACTCCTAGAAGCGATCGCGGCGGCGAAGTAAGCCGACGGCGCAGGCGGCGCGGCGTTGATAATCGGTGCTTGAACCATCGGCGACAAACGGGGAGTTTATCGGCCAGACACCTCGCAGTACCTAATGCCTTCGCCCTATCGTCCTAAAAGTCCCCGCCCGAAGAACAACGCGGGACAGAATCGCGGTAACTTCCGCAAAGAAGACAAAGGTCCGAAGCGTAACGACCGCATCCGTGCGACCGAAGTGCGCGTCATCTCTCCCAAGGGCGAGATGATGGGCGTCATGCCCACGCAGCAGGCGCTCGACCTCGCCCGGGAATTCGGTGTCGACCTCATCGAAATCGCCGCGACCGCTGTTCCGCCCGTCTGCAAACTTCAGGAATACGGCAAATACCTCTACGAAGAAGCCAAGAAGAATAAGCACCAGAAGACCGCGACCAAAGTTAAGGAAATTAAACTGCGCCCGCGTATCGACGTGCATGACCTCTTCATCAAGGTCCGCCGCGCCGAAAACTTCCTCTTCCACGGTCACAAGATCAAGCTGTTGCTCCAGTATCGCTACCGCGAGCTCGAGCATCCGGAGATTGGTATCGCCACCATCACCAAGGCTATCGAGGCCCTCTCGCACATCAGCACGCGCGACAACGAGCCCAAGCGCAGCGGTCGTGCAATCGTCGTCGGCCTCACCCCCGTTCAGCAGAATAAGCGCAAGCTCGTGCACAACGAGACTCCGGGCGAAGAAGACGGCGAGGACGACTCCTCCGTAGACAACGGCGAGAACGACGCCGAATAAGAACGTGCGGCGCTTCGCAGCGATACTTCTACTGCTCGGCGTCGGCGCGATGCTATCGGCGGCCTCGACCGATTATTACCTCGGAGAGTCGGTGCGACAACTCGGCCTGCGCGACGCTTCGCGCCAGGCGAGCGATGGCCGCAGCTCTGAACGCTACGTCTCGCGCACGGGTATCTCGCTCTACGCGGAATACAGCAAGGACTTCGTCTTGGTCGATGGCGTGAAGGTGTTGCTCGACGACGCAGTGGGCTCGCAACGCGGCCACCTCACCCTCTCCAAGCGAGACTACGATAAAGTCTTTGTGCCGCTTTTCTGGGAGCTGCCCAAGGACCCGGTCCGACGCATTCTCATCGACCCTGGTCACGGCGGCAAGGACACCGGCAAGGTCAGCGGTGCATTTAAGTACACCGAGAAGGTGGCTACGCTCGATACCGCTGCTCGCCTGAAGATCCTACTCGAAAAGCAGGGCTTCGAGGTCGTGTTCACCCGCACCAAAGACGTCTTCCTGGACCTCGATGACCGCGCCGCTATGGCCACGTCCCTCAAGGCCGACCTCTTCATCAGTCTACACTATAACGCTGGGCCCACCGGGGACACCACCGCCGACGGCATCGAGACTTACTGCCTCACCCCGGCTGGCCAGCGGTCGACTAACGCCGGCAAAGCCAAGTCGACCACCGGCGCCGAACCCGGAAACCGCTTCGACACTGCCAATATGGCGCTCGCATGGGGCATCCAGCGGCGCTTGGTGAAGAGCACGGGTGCCGACGATCGCGGCGTCCGGCGCGCCCGCTTCGCCGTCCTACGCACCCTGTCCTGCCCGGGCGTCCTCATCGAAGGCGGATTTATGTCGAGCCGCAAGGAAGCTGCCCTGATCGCCGACGCGGCCTATCGTCAGAAGATCGCCGAGGCCATCGCCGCAGGTATCGTGGATTACGTAGTCCGGGCCCGCCCGGCCGCCAAATAAGCCAGGGCGGGCGGACTGCCGTCTTTTCCCCAAAATCCGCTTGCCAACTGGTCAGGCGGACGGTTCGTTAGACCTTCCTATCGGCCCGCTGGCATGTGTCAGCGGACCCTCCGACGGGAAACCAAAAAACCAACCAAACCCTGGAAACGTCCTCCGCGACGGCCAGGACAAACAGTCAAAACAACATGAGCCTAATGGAAAAACTGCTCGCCGAGTCCAATTTCGGCGCGCTCAAGCAACACTCCGTGATCAACGCCACGGTCACCGAAATCCGCGAAGACAAGTTCGTCGTCGTGGACATCAACGGCAAGTCCGAGGGTTTCATCCCCCAGGGCGAATTCCCCGACATGGCCGAAGTCCAGGTCGGCATGCTTCTCGAGGTCTACCTCGAGAAGCTTGAGAACAAGGACGGCACCCCGACCGTCTCCTACGATCGCGCCCTCCAAATCCGGAAGTGGGAAAGCATCGAAGCCAATTGCCAGGAAGGCTCCATCGTCCAGGGCCGCGTCAAGTCCATCGTCAAGGGAGGCCTCATCGTCTCCGTCGGCGTCGACGCTTTCATGCCTTCCTCTCAGATCGACGTCAATCCCCCCAAGAACCTCGAACAGTTCGTGGGCCAGACCTTCGACTTCAAGATCATCAAGATCAACAAGGAGAAGAAGAACCTCGTCGTCTCCCGTCGCGAACTCATCGAAGAACAGCGCGGCGAAAGCCGTCGCAAGCTCCTCGAGGAGGTCAAGCCCGGCGTCATCCGCCGTGGCGTCGTCAAGAACATCACCGACTACGGCGCGTTCGTGGACCTCGACGGTCTCGACGGCCTGCTGCACGTAACCGACATGTCCTGGGGCCGCATCGGCCACCCGAGCGAAGTCGTCAAGGTCGGCGAAGAAATCACCGTCATGGTCGTCGAAGTCGATCGCGAGCGCGAACGCGTCTCCCTCGGCCTCAAGCAGACCCAGCCCAATCCTTGGGAAGGTATCGAGAAGCGCTACCCCGTCGGCCAGAAGGTCCACGGCAAGGTCGTCAACCTCGTC
Organism: Opitutales bacterium; assembly: GCA_044232865.1. Classification (GTDB taxonomy): domain Bacteria; phylum Verrucomicrobiota; class Verrucomicrobiia; order Opitutales; family UBA953; genus UBA953. The sequence continues at coordinate 18,285 of JBIILC010000033.1, forward strand.
GCCTACGGTGCGTTCGTTGAGATCGAAGGCGGCGTCGAAGGCCTCGTCCACGTCTCCGAGCTCTCCTGGACCAAGCGCGTCCAGAAGCCGTCTGACATCCTCAAGGTCGGCCAGGAAGTCGACGCGGTCATCCTCAACTTCAACAAGGAAGAACAGAAGATCTCGCTCGGCATCCGCCAGCTCGAAACCAATCCGTGGGAAAAGGTCCGCCACAACTACCCCGTGGGCGCTCGCGTCCGCGGCAAGGTGCGCAACCTCACCAACTACGGTGCGTTCGTCGAACTGGAAGATGGCATCGACGGCATGGTGCACGTGTCCGACATGAGCTGGACCCGCCGCATCAACAATCCGGCCGAAGTCATGAAGAAGGGCGACGACGTGGAAGCCATCGTGCTCGACGTGGATGTCGACCAGCAGCGCATCTCCCTGGGCGTCAAGCAGACCCAGACCGATCCGTGGAGCGAAATTGACCGCAAGTACCGCATCGGCGACCTCGTCAATGGCAAGGTCTCCAAGATCGCGAACTTCGGTGCCTTCATCGAACTCTCCGACGAAATCGACGGCCTCGTGCACGTCTCCCAGCTCGCCGAACAGCGCGTTGAGAACGTCAAGGACGTCGTCAAGGTCGGTCAGGACGTCACCGCTCGCGTCATCAAGATCGATAAGGAAGACCGTCGCATCGGTCTCTCGATCAAGGCCGCGAGCTACGACGCCGAACGCCTCCAGGCCGAAATCAGCAGCTACGACCGCATCAAGGGACCGTCCACTGGCGGCGCCCCGGCCCCCTCGGCTGGCGGTTCGTCCTCCTCGTCGGGCAGCGGAGACTTCAACAGTCTCGGCGATCTCCTCGACAAGGCCGGCAACTAAGCTGTCCGTCGCAGGACCCAAACAGACCCCGGGCAACCGGGGTCTTTTTTTGTGCCCAATCCCAGGCGGCGCGACTAACTTGACGCCATGGTCCCGTTCCAAGGATACGGCCGGCTGACGCGCAGCACCACGCTGGCGCTGCTGGCGACCTTAGCCGTTCTGGTGGCGGGGTGGACGGGACTACTTAAAGACAATACCCTCAAGGCCATCGAGACCGGCTGCCAAATCTACGTGCTCTTGCGCGTGATGCGCGCCCGCATCTCGCCGGCCTACCTGCTGCTGTGGGGTCCGCTGACCTGGTTCTTACCCATTCCCAGCGCCTTGGTCCTCTTTCTCTTTGGCGGCCGTAAGCACTCCTCCCTCGCCGACGCCAAGAAGGAAGTGAACCGCGTCGCTTGGCGTCTGAGTGACGAGCCGGATTTCGGCGGCAATCGCTTCCACCTCCTCGGCGACCGCCATGGCCAGGACACCTTTGGGGAATTGCGCCGACAAATCAAAGGTGCCAAGCGACGCATCAGCCTCTCGACCTACATCCTCAGCGACGATGCCGTCGGCCGGGAGATCGTAAACCTCCTGACCGCCCGGGCCAAAGAAGGCATCGAGGTCCGCCTACTCGTCGACGCCATCGGTAGCTTCGGTATCCCGCTGCGCCTCTGCCGCCCACTCCGCCGCGCCGGCGGCAAGGTCGCCCGCTTCAACCCCGCCCTGCCGATGCAAGGCAAGGGCTCGGCCAACTGGCGTAACCACCGCAAGATCGCGGTCTTCGACGGCACTTCCGCCATCATCGGTGGACAGAACCTCGGCTTACGCTACATGGGCGACAGGCCCTCGAACCGACGTTTCCGTGACTGTTCCTTCCT
>JBIILC010000087.1:0-5884 GCA_044232865.1 Opitutales bacterium
CACCGTTCTTGAACTTCACGATGGTGACGGCGGAGGTGTCGTATTCGTAGGGCGTGAAGTATTCGCTCTTCGACTTCGTGCTCAGGCTCATGACCGAGTCCACCTCGCCGGGCATGCACATCAGCAATCCATCGAGGGCGTGGCAACCGGCCGTGAGCAGGGCGCTGCCGCCGTCTTTCTTGCCGATGTTCCAGCGATACTGGCCATACCAAGGGCCGATGCCGTGGTAGTAGTCGACTTCGCCGTAATGGATCTCGCCAAGCAGGCCTTGTTCGATGATCGCCTGGGTGGACAGCATCTGGCCGGAGAAGCGCAGCTCGAAGCAGACGCAGCCCTTCACGCCGTTCTTCTCGGCGGCCTCGAAGATCTGCATGACTTCGGCCAGGGAGTTCGCCATCGGCTTCTCGAGGATGATGTGCTTCTTCGCCTTGGCGGCGGCGACGGCCTGGGCGCAGTGCTGGCTCGGGTAGCTGGTGATGTCGACGACATGGATATCCGGGTCGGCGAGCAACGCCTCGACGGACTGATAGGCTTTAATCTGGCCGCCGTGCTTGGCGCTGAGCGTTGCCGAGTCGAGCGGCCGCGAGGAATAGATCGCCGTGACCTGCGCGTGCGCGGTCTTGTTGATGGCGTCGATGTGGGCGGTCGCGGCCCAGCCGTAACCGATGATGCCGACGTTATATTTCTTGGTGCTCATGGGGTCGCTTCTTGGGGGTGAGCGAAAGGATGCTCGTACGCCCAGAAGAAGGAAACCCAATCGGGTGTCTTTTTACGCTCGAATGGTGTCTTTTAACACGACGCCGAGCGTCGCGTTAAAAGGAAGGTGTTGGCGGTTAGCGGTTGGCGGTTGGGCTGAAGCCGAAAAAGCCAAGGGAGACCGGAAACCGGATATGATGCTGTGGCCTCTGGTAGGGACGGCTCTCCGAGCCGTCCGTTCGTGGCCGAATGTGCCGATGTTTATTGGGTCAACGGCGGGCTCGGAGAGCCCGCCCTACCATTTGCCACCCGAGACCTGAGAATGGTGATCTCTTGTTCTTCCCAACCGCTAACCGCCAACCGCTACTACCTCGCGGCCGCGCTGCGGCCGTCAAAACTCTCCGAACCCAAACTGCTCACCCAAGGAGAGACAGTCTTTCACCGGACGCAGGCCTTTGGACGGCGTGGGGTCGGCGAGGCAGGCGGCGGCGCAGCAGACGGCGAGCTTGAGGCGTTCCTGCATCTCAAGGCCTTCATGGAGTCCGTAGAGCATACCGGCGGCGAACGCATCGCCTGCGCCGGTCGCGCCCTTACTGTAACCAGCGGGAAGCTTCAGCGAAGGCTGCTTGAGTCGCAGGCCTTCGGCGGTGGCGCACACGGCGCCGTGTTCGGTGTGGATGGTGACGGTCTTCTTCACGCCCAGGGAGAGCAGCTGCTCGGCGGAGCGAAGGAGCCAGCCGGCATTCTTGGGGTCGATGATTTCACCGAGGCTCAGGCCAGCTTCGATTTCGTTGATGACGAGGTGATCGGTGAGGGGCAGGGCGCTCAGCGCGATTTCGCGGAACTGTGGGTGTGAGGCACTGCACATGTCGACGGAAGTCTCGAGGCCGGCCGAGCGGGCGTTGAAGAGCAGCTTGGCCGCGATGGTCTGTCCGCCTTCGAAGGTGTCCATGCGGTCCAGCAGCATGAGGTAGCCGAGGTGCAGGATGCGGGCGTTGGTCTTACTGAAGCCACAATGCTTGAGGTCGAAGTGCGCATTAGCACCGCGGCAATGGAAGAAGGTGCGGCGTCCGGTGGACTGCACGGTCATCGCGTCAGTGTAGGAGGTCGGGTGGTCCTGGCTGAGGTGCAACATCCCGACGTCGATCCGGTGGTTCTGGCAGTCGCGCTTGATCCACTGGCCATTGGTGTCGTCGCCGACAAGTCCGCAGGCGGAGAGGGGGAACTCGACCTTCATGGCCGCGAGGTCCTTGAGGACGTTATAAGGGCCGCCGCCGTTGGAGCGCGATTCGCTCAGGATGCTCGCGAGCATGTCCTGAATGGGGTAGCCATCGATAATCTTGACGTAATCGACGATGAAATTGCCGGCGGCGAGGACGCCTTGGCGGGGAGTTTTGGGCATGAGAAATTTAGAGGGAGACGACCGTGCCTTGGGCCTGCGACTGCAGAGCGGCGGCGAAGATCTCGTGGGTGGCGACGGCTTCGTCGGGCGTGGCGCAACCGAAGCGGCCGTTGAGCAGGCCGGCGCGTTCCATGAGGTAGGCGGCCCACATCTGCTGGATGACGTCGGCGAAGCCGGGTTCGAAGATGCCGCCGGTGACGGTCTTGAACGGCGTGCTGAAACCGAGGTCGGTGCGCTTCCAGAACTGTTCTTTGCCACGTTCGAAGAGCCAGAGGGCCTTGGTGTCAGAAGTGCTGTAGCGGACGCCGCCGTCGGTGCCGAGGATCTCGATGAACCAAGTGTTGGTTGCGCCGGGCATGAGGCGCTTCATCTCGAGACGCATGGGCACTTCGTGCTCACCGACCTTGATCCAGGTGTTGAGGAGCGCGTTGTCCCAAGTGTCGCAGTTCGTCACGCCGCCCTTACCGTCGGGGCGCTGTGGGTAACCCTTCTGGAGCTGGGCGAAGACGCGCGAGGGCTTCCAGCCGAGGCGCAGAGGGATGTGGCAGGCATGCATGCCGAGGTCGTTCAGGGCGCCGCCTTCACCACACATGGAGTTGAGGCGCTTCCAGTTCGCGGCCTTGGTGGGGTCGAGGTCGCTGCTGTGGTGGAAACCCGAGACGACTTCCAAGATGCGGCCGATGGAACCGGACTTCGCGAGCTCGAAGGCGCGTTGAGCGCCGGGGAAGAAGGGCATCTCAGAGCTACAGCGCACGAAGCGTCCGCTAGCCTTGGCGGCGGCATGGATGCGGCGGGCGGAGGCGAGGTCGATGCCGAAGGGTTTCTCGGCGAAGAGGTCCTTACCGGCGGCGAGGACGTCGCAATACAGCTGCTCATGCAGGTTATGCGGGACGGCCACGTAGACCACGTCGACGTCAGGGTTGGCGAGCAGCGCCTTATAGTCGGTGGTCTTCTGCGTGCAGGAAGGGATGCAATCGAACCACGAGAGCGTGGCGGGATTGAGATCGGCCACGGCCGTGAGGACCGGGCGGACTGAGACGTCGGTGAGCGCGCACCAGCGGGCGAACGCGCTGGCCATTTCGCGACCCATGAGGCCGCCGCCGATGATGCCGATGTTGACTGATTTCATGGAAGATGAGTTGACGGGTTGAATGGTTGAACGGTTGGCCAGAGGGGGATCAGCGCTCTTTCCGATAAGCGCGGGCCAGTAAGGTCACGGGTTGGAGGAGGGTGATAGGTGAGCCGGCTTGGCGGAGGCCACGGGCGATCTGAAGGTGGCACCCGGGGTTGGCGGTGGCGAGGACCGATGCGCCGGTGCCGATGACGTGCCCGACCTTGCGGACGAGGAGCTGTTCGGACTGCTCGGGCTGGGTAATGTTATAGATGCCGGCGCTACCGCAGCACCAATTGGCCTCGGGGAGTTCCACGAGCTTGAGTCCAGGGATGAGCTTCAGGAGGTCGCGGGGTTGCTTCGTGACCTTCTGGCCGTGCGTCAGGTGGCAGGAGTCGTGGTAAGTGACGGTGAGGTCGCCCAGGCCCGTGCGCGGGGCGCGGCAGCCGTGCTCCATCATCCATTCATGGATATCACGGAGCTTCGAGTCCCAGAGTTTTGCAAGCGGCGCGTAGACCGGGTCGCCGGCGAGCAGGGCGCTGTAATGGCGGAGGTGATTCCCGCAGCCACCGGAGTTCGTGATGATGGCGTCGAACTGCGAAGGCGGAAAGAGGTCGATCATCCGCTTGGCCAGTGTCTTGGCCGCATTGGCTTCGCCGTTGTGCGCATGGAGCGATCCACAGCAGGGCTGGATGGGCGGCGTGTGGACCTCGCAGCCGTTGGCCAGGAGGACGTCCGCGGTGTCGCGATTGATATCGGCGAAGACGAGATCCTGGACGCAACCGGTGAGCAAGGCGACACGGTGCTGCTTCTTGGTCGGCGACTCGATGGGCCGTATGAGCTGCGGTGAGAACTTTGACGCGATGGTCGGGCACTGGGGTTCGAGGCGACGGAGATCCTTGGGCAGAAGTTTCGTCAGACCGGTCTTGCGGAAGGCGGTCTGGAGGCCGAGGCGTTGATAGAGCCAGAGGAGTCGACCGACGATGCGGAGCAGGCGCGGGCGCATGAATAGGCCACGGATGGTGATCGTGCGCCAGAAGCGGCTGGTGAAGGTCTGGTTAAGGCCGGCGGACTGGACTTCGGCGCGGGCGGTCTCGAGAAGGTTGGAGTAATCCACGCCGGCGGGGCAGGCGGTCTGGCACGCCAAGCAGCCAAGGCAGTAGCTCATCTCGTCGGCGAAGGCCGGCGACAGCTGCAGTTCACCGTCGGCGACGGCTCGCATGAGCGAGATACGGCCGCGCGGGCTATGGCGCTCCTTGTTCGTCGCGACGTAGGTCGGGCAGGCCGGGAGGCACATCCCGCAATGCATGCACTGCTGGAGGATCGAGTAATCGAGGAGCTTGAGCGAAGGCTTCATCCCTCAGTCGAAAATCTTGCCGGGGTTGAGCAGATTGCGCGGATCCCAAGCGCGCTTAATCTCGCGCATGAGGTCGTGGCTATTCTCGCCGACTTGGCGGCGCAGCCAGGCTTTCTTCGCGAGACCGACGCCATGTTCTCCGGTGATGGTGCCACCGAGGGCAAGCGTCTTGGTCACGATATCCTCGAGAGCTTCGTGGACGCGGGCCATCTCCTCGGTGTTGCGCTCGTCGGTCAGGAAAGTCGGGTGCAGGTTGCCGTCGCCCATGTGGCCGAAGGTGCCGACGAGGAGTTTATGCTTCTTCGCGACCTCGGCGACGAAGGCGACCATCTCGGCGAGCTTATCGCGCGGGACGGTGACGTCCTCAAGGATGGTCGTCGGGCGAACACGCGCGAGGGCGGAGAAGGCGGAGCGACGGGCGGAGGCGAGTTGCAGGGCTTCGGCGTCATCGCGGGCGATACGGACGTCGCGGGCGCCACGGGCGCGGGCCAGGGCCAGCATCTGTTCGGCTTCTTCGGCGACCGCGGCCGGATGTCCGTCGGTCTCCATGAGCAGGAGCGCCTCGCAATCGCGCGGTAGGCCGATCTTGGCGTAGTCCTCGACGCACCCGATGGTCATGCGGTCAAGGAACTCCAAGGTGCAAGGGATGATCTTCGCGGCGATGATGTCGGACACCGTCTGTGCGGCATCCTCCATACGATCGTAGCTCGCCAGCATCGTGCGGCGGGCGGCGGGGCGGGGGAGGACCTTGAGGAGGACCTCGGTGATGATGCCGAGGGTTCCTTCCGAGCCGATGAAGAGGTCCTTCATCGAATAGCCGGCGACGTCCTTGACGCAGGCGTTGCCGAAGCGGGCGATGCGACCGTCGGGTAACACGACTTCGAGCCCCATCACGTAATCGCGGGTGACGCCGTATTTTAGACCGCGGAGGCCGCCGGAGTTTTCGGCGACATTGCCGCCGATGGTGCTGATCTTCATCGAGCCCGGGTCGGGCGGATAGAAGAGACCGTGCTTGTTCGCCGCGGCGTCGATGGCGGCGGTAATCACGCCGCACTGGGCGCGGACGGTGAGATTCGCAGGGTCGACCGAGATGATTTTATCCAGGCGCGTCAGACACAGGACAATACAGCCTTCCGAAGGGACGCTGCCGCCGCTAAGTCCCGTGCCGGAGCCGCGGGTGACGATCGCGTGGGAGAATTCGTTGGCGAGTTTGACCACCGCGGCGACTTCTTCGGTCGAGCCGGGGTGCACGACAACGCCGACCGGCCCCTTGAGGGCGGCTGTGCCGTCGAAGCCGTAGGGAATCGTGTCCTCCGGG
>JBIILC010000088.1:0-5854 GCA_044232865.1 Opitutales bacterium
TACGGTGGACGGAGGATTAGGCGGGCTCATCCCGGCGCGACTTCGTCGCGAGGGGGCAAGCTGGCATGGGGACATGGGGGCACGACTAGTTGACCGGTTGACCAGTGGGCCAGTTGGCAAGGGAGACAGCGAGCACGGGAGGCTGGGAGTCGGAGAGACAGAACTCAAAGGGGGGGGCAGCAGAGGGGAATCGGATGATTGGCTGGGGAATATGGCCGCAGCATTAATCCCGGTCTCCGGTTTCCCTATGAGATGTTGAATCGTTTCGGGTGGCGGGTGGTGCGTGGGTGGAGGGAGAGTTAGGGGATTTAACCCACGCAGGGCATTCGGATTGAGTTCAGAGGGGGTGGTCGAATAAGAACCCCGCATGCGATGGATACTCTGTTTTCTGGCAGCGGGACTGATGGCGGCTGATGTCACGGTCGAACAAGTGAACAAGGCCTTGGGCTTGGAACTGTTCGCTGATGCGAGCCTGTGGGATGATGACGCGAAGGCCGTGGCCGACCGTTTGGCCTGGCCGCTGGAGTCCGAGACCACCAATGACGCCAGCTTCCGCCTCTATCCCAAGGATGACTACCGGGTATTGGCCAGCCGGCCCTATTCCTGTGCCTTCTTGGCCGAGCAGGGCAAGCCGAGCGCGCTTTCTTTGATGTTCGCCAACAAAGGCGACGCGGTCTCGCTCTCGGCGAAGGACGTCAAGGATAAGACCACGGCCAAGGCGCGCGATGATCAGATCAAGGACTTCAAGAAAGCCATCTTGGAAGACTCCAAGGCGATTGCCGGCAAGCTGACGGAACTCTTCGGACCTCCCGTGGCGGATAAGATGGGCCAGGCCAAGGGGATGAGCGAGTCGGTGCGCCGGTGGGATTGGAATGGCCATGCCTTCCTGCTAGCCGCGCCCAAGGACGAGTATGTCGCTTTACGTATTACCAGCACCAAATCGGCCGACGATGGGGGTCGTTCGAAGCTCACTGACGCTGAGCTGATTGCTCGTTGCAAAACGCGGGTTGAGCGTCGCGCCAACGGGGACGTCGTCCTGAAGGACATTCCCATGGTCAATCAGGGGCCCAAGGGCTATTGTGCCCCGGCTACCTGGGAGCGCGCCATGCGCTACATGGGCGTACCGGCGGACATGTATGTCCTGGCGATGGCTGGTCAGAGCGGCGCAGGTGGCGGTACCTCTATTGCTGGCATCGTGAACGGTGCCAAGGATGCCGTCAGCCGTGGCGGGCGTAAGGTCGAGACGGTCAGTATGAAAGTCGATGTTGCGTCGGTCGCAAAGTACATCGACCGCGGTTCTCCCATCATGTGGGCGATGTTGTCGACCAAGGCCTATAACGATTTAGCCAACGCACGTACCAAGGAGCGGGTCGATATGAAGGATCCGGCCGCATGGAAGAAGACGTTGGCCGAATCACGTAAAGGGCAGAAGCCCCTGGTTCCGAATCGCAACGACGGCCATGTCTGTATGATCATTGGTTACAATAAGGAGACCGGCGAGGTCGCTGTTTCCGACTCCTGGGGGCCGTCGTACGAGGAACGCTGGATTCTCGGCGTCGAAGCGAATCAGGTCAGTCAGGGGATCGTGATGGTGATTGGGATCTAGCTTGCGACGCGAAACGTCGCAAGTGGGGTGCTTGCGCTAGGCGCAAGTGGGGACATGCTGGCATGGGGACATGGGGACATGGGGAGAGACACTAGAGGCCCAGAGGTTCGGTGGACCAGAAAGCTGCAGCGATTCAGGTGACGGGTGACGGGCACGGGCATCGGGAGTTCAGGAATCGGACGTTCGGCCATCGGGAGCTGGCACCCGGTTTCCGGCGGCTGAAGGCTGAAGGGCTGACACCCGAGAGGCTGACCACTGAGGCCGTCACCCGTCACCTGGAATGAATCATGACCGCAGCATTAATCCCGGTTTCCGGTTTCCCTTCGAGTGAATGCATCGCTTCAGGTGGCAGGTGGCAGCCCCGGGTGGCAGGTGGCGGGCGGTATGAGGTAGGGCTGACCATCCTTGGTCGGCCGCGGTCGAGCAGGGATGCTCGACCCTACCCATGTCAGGTGGAAGCGGTAAGCGGTTGGCGGTTGGGAGGGCAAAAGACAGCGGACGCGTCGCCGACGCTTCCCTACCACGATGCAACTAGGACAGCACGTGGTGCTGTCCCTACCTAGAGACAGCGGACGCGTCGCCGACGCGCCCCTACCTCGAGACAGCGGATGTGGAGTTGTAAGGGGTGGGGTGTGGGGCAGGATAGTGGGCATACCCCCCACTCACTATGCGTTCCTATGCCTGTTTGTTGATGCTGTCCGTGTCCATGGCCTCGAGCTTGTCGGCGGCGGCCTTGAAAGCCGGGGCGGCGGTAGTGGATATCACGCCCAAGGAGTTTCCGATGAACATGCCGGGTGGGTTTAGCACCAATCCGGCCACTTCGGCCCACGATCCGTTGAACGCGCGCGCCTTGGTTTTGGATGATGGTAAGACCAAGGTCGTTTGGGTCGTCATCGACAACCTCGGCGTGCCCACGAAAGTCGTGGCCGAAGCCAAGGCGCTTGCCTCAAAGGCGACGGGAATCCCCGTGGAGAATATGCTCGTCTCGGGCACGCACACCCATTCGGGCGTCAATCCGTCGGACGAGCCGGCTGCTCCTGATGCGAAGCTTTCCGAGGCGGAAGCCAAGGCCGATGCTTACCGGAAAGTCATGCTCGCAGGCGTCTCGCAGGCGATCATCGATGCGCATGCCCGTCTGCAGCCTGCGTCCGTCGGCGTGGCCGCGCGGCCGTTACCCAACGAAGTTTTCAATCGTCGTTGGTTCCTGAAGCCCGGCAAGATGCAGCCGAATCCCTTCGGCGAGATGGACCAGGTGAGGATGAATCCGCCGAACTCGCCCGACGTGCTGGATCGTCCGGCTGGGCCGACGGATCCGGATGTCAGCGTCGTCTCCCTGATCGATGCTAAACGGAAGCCCTTGGCCTTGTTCGCCAACTATTCGCTGCATTATGTCGGTGCCACTCCGTCCGGGAAGGTTTCGGCGGATTACTACGGCGAATTCTGCCGGCTCATGCCGTCTCGGCTGGGCGCCAGAGACGGCTTCGTCGCGGCGATGTCGAACGGCACCTCAGGCGACATCAATAACACCCCTTTCGCCGTCGGCCGGGCGCCTCGCGAGCCCTTTGAACAGATCCGTATCGTCGCCGGCGAGGCGGCTGACACCGCATGGCGCGCCGTCCATGACATCGAGAAGCATCAGAACAATGTCGTGCTCGGGATGCGGCAGCGTACTCTGACGCTTAAGTATCGTAAGCCGACGGCCGAGCAGGTCATGAACGCCAAGGCCATCCTAGCGATGAAGGACAAGGAAGCCATCGACCGTCTGCCGCGGCTGGCTCTGCCTTATGCCGCCCGGACGATTGCGGCGGCGAATCGGGCCGAGGCGACCGTCGATATAATCGTCCAGGCCATCAAGGTGGGGGACGCCGTCATCTGCACCATCCCGTTCGAGACCTTCGCCGAGACCGGGCTGGAACTCAAGCAGCAGAGCCCATTCGCCAAGACGATTGTCGTCAGCATCGCGAACGGACGGCACGGATACCTGCCGACCACGCGACAGCATGCATTCGGTGGTTACGAGACCTGGTTGGGGACGAACCACGTGCAGAAGGACGCCTCGGAGATTGTTGTGAGGAATTTGGTAGAGATGATGGGGGAGTTGCGCTGAACTCGGCCAAAGGCCGAGTTCAGCGTGGGGGCAAGCTGGCAAGGGGACACGGGGCACGCGCTTGCGCGAGGGGGCATGCTGGCAAGTTGACACGTTGACATGGGTTGCAAACGGGAGGCTCAGAGGCTCGGTTGACCAGAGAGAGGCAGAACTCAAAGGGGGCAGCATAGGGTGGCCGGATGATTAGCTGGGGCACACATTCTCGGGTCTCAGGTCTCGGCAATCGGGACTCAGGTGCGGGTTGTCAGGTTCGGGTACGGGTGCGGGATATGAAGTGCAAAGGTGCAAATCGGAGCGGAGCTCCTGTGCAAAAGTGCAAATGTGGGAGACAAGTTTCGGGTGGCGGGTGGCGGCCCCGGGTGGCGGGTGGCGGGAAGGTAGGGACGCGACGGCGTCGCGTCCGTGGGGGCAGGGCGGACGCATGCGCCGACGCGTCCCTACCCACGAAAGGTGTTGGCGGTTGGGAGCGTAAACGAGGCAGCGGCGGAGAGGGTAATAACCGCCCCATCATGAGGCAGGTATACGATACCTGGTTCGCAGCCTGCCAGCATTCCAGCAGTTCCCCACGCGGCATAGCCGCGTCAGGCAATGCGCTGGTAGGCCCAGAAGAGACCGGCGACGGCGATCAGGGTCGAAGCGGGGATGACAACAAAGCGACGATAATGGGTCTCATCCTTAATCCAGAAGGTGGCGGCGACGGCGAGGCCGATGACGGCGAGCTGGCCGAATTCGACCCCGAGATTGAAGCCGAGGAGGGAGCTGACGATGGAGCCGGACGGGATCCGCTCATCAATGAGGCGTTGGGCGAAGCCGAGGCCGTGGATCAGACCGAAGATGAAGACCAAGATAATGCGGAATTTACCGTAGGTCGGGCGGAAGATGTTCTCCAAGGCGATGACTGCGATCGAGGCCGCGATGATCGGCTCGACGATGTGACCCGGGGCGGAGACATAGCCCAGGGTAGCGAGGGCGAGGGTGACCGTGTGGGCGGCCGTGAAGGTCGTGACCTGAATCAGGGTCGGCTTCCAGGCACGGCAGAGCAGGAAGAGGCCGAGGACGAAGAGGATGTGATCTAGTCCTTCCGGAAGGATGTGTTCGAAGCCTTGCTTGAAGTAACTGAGGAAGTTCGACCAGGCGCCGGATTCGGTCGAGTGGGTGCCGACGCTCCCAGGGGTCGGGCCGGTCGGAGGCTTGGCGGCGAGGCCGGTGAGGTCGAAGGTGAAGCTCGTCTCACCTGGGAACATGACCATGAACCGGGGGTGTTCCTTGCCGTCGACGGAGTTGGTGAAGACAGTGGCGACCTTGTGGCCGGGGAGGGAGCGGACTTTCCAGCCCGTCACCCCGGCGGGGATCTTGGTCTTCCATTTTCCGCGGGCGACGACGGCATCGTCCATCTTCATCAGCGGCTTACCGGTCTCGGCGACGAAGTCCCAGGTGAAGTCCGGCTGCACGCGGCCGATCGGTTCCAGCGTGAACTCTAGATAGGTAGCGACGAAGGCCTTGGTCTGTTTGAGGAGTTCTTCCCTTTGGGCTGCGGTGTAAGTCAGGAACTCTTTCTGCTCCAGGGACAGGGCCATCTTGGGGCTCTCGGACCAGTTGCGGGGGTTGATTTCGATGGAAATCTCGGCCTCGCCACCCGTCTGGAAAGCGCCGCGGACAGGGATGTCGGGGATCGAATGGGCGGCCAGGACGGCCGAAAATAGGCCAATAAAGGCTGTAAATAGGGGGCGGAGCAGGGGGGCGGACCAGAGCATGGCGTAACATGGTTCGGTGACTTTGGGGTTTCAACCCCGATTGTGGTTTGCCAACTGCAACTTTGGGGGGATTGTGGGGGTTCTATCCCCGTATACATACCATGAAGAACATCCTCAGCATCCTCACCGTTCTTGCTCTCGCTGCCGCCGCTCAGGCTGGTTGCGGCGCCAAGATCTCCTCCAAGGGCACCGTCAAGTCCTACGACTCCGAAAAGAAGGAACTCGTTGTGACCGTCGCCGGCGCCGACACCACCTACACGCTCACCCCTGAAACCGAAGGCGCTGACAAGGCTGCCGACCTCAAGGGCAAGTCCGTCGAAGTGAACGTCGACAAGCACGTGAAGAGCAAGGTCGTCTCCGTCGCCGTCTCTGCCGAAGCCCCTAAGG
>JBIILC010000089.1:0-5760 GCA_044232865.1 Opitutales bacterium
CCCCCTCCCCCTACCCCTAGCCCTTTCTTTCACCATGCCCATCGCCCTTCTCTCCGTCAGCGACAAGACCGGCCTCCTGCCCTTCGCCCAGGCCCTCGTCAAGGAACACGGCTACAAGCTCCTTTCGACCGGCGGCACCTCTAAGATGCTCCGCGACGCCGGCCTGCCGGTCACCGACGTCAGCGAGCACACGGGCTTCCCCGAAATCATGGAAGGCCGCGTGAAGACTCTGCACCCGAAGGTCCATGGCGGCCTCCTCTGCCGTCGTGATTCACAGGGGCACCTCGACGAAGCCAAGAAGCACGGCATCGACCTCATCGACCTCGTCGTGGTGAACCTGTATCCGTTCGAAGCCACCGTCGCGAAACCCCACTGCTCGTTCGAGGACGCCATCGAGAATATCGATATCGGCGGTCCGTCCATGCTGCGCAGCGCGGCCAAGAACCATGCCTCCGTCTCCGTCGTCACCGACCCCGCCGACTACGAGCGCGTGCTCGCCGCGATGAAAGCCCCCGAGACCCTCGGCGAACTCCGCCGCGAACTCGCCCTCAAGGTCTTCCAGCGCACTTCCGCCTACGACGCCGCGATCGCCAACTACCTCGAGTCCCAGGCCCAGCCCGGCCTCGGCAACGTCCTCGGTCTGCCCTCGCGCTTCACGTCGACCCTCCCCATCGCCCAGCGTCTCCGCTACGGCGAAAACCCGCACCAGCAGGCCGCGCTCTACGGTTCGTTCCACGAAGCCTTCGAACAGCTGCAGGGCAAGGAACTCAGCTATAACAATATTCTCGATATCACCGCTGCGACCTACCTCATCGGCGAGTTCGAGCGCCCGACGATCTGCATCCTGAAGCACACCAACCCTTGCGGCGTGGCTTCAGCCGACACCCTCCTCGAAGCCTGGCACAAGGCCTTCGAGACCGATAAGCAGGCCCCGTTCGGCGGCATCATCGTCGCCAACCGCACCATCGACAAGGGCCTCGCCGAGGCCATCGCCGAGATCTTCTCGGAAGTCATCATCGCGCCGGAATTCGACGCCGACGCCCTCGCAATCTTTGGCAAGAAGAAGAACCTTCGCCTCATGCGCGCCAAGGTTGGCCTCCGCGCCGACACCCTCCGCGAAGTCCGCGCCGTCATCGGCGGCGTGCTCGTCCAGGACCGCGACCAGAAGCCCGCCAACCCGCGCGACTTCAAAATCGTCACCAAGCGCGCCCCGACGGCCGACGAGATGACCGCCCTGCTCTTCGGCTGGCGCGTCGTGCGCCACGTGAAGTCCAATGCCATCGTCTACGCCGGCAAGGAACGTACGCTCAGCGTCGGCGCCGGCCAGATGTCCCGCATCGACTCCTCGCGCATCGCCGTCTGGAAGGCCGGCGAAGCCAAGCTCTCGCTCACGGGCTCGGCCATCGCGTCCGACGCCTTCTTCCCCTTCCCGGACGGCCTGCTCGCCGCAGCCGATGCCGGAGCGACCTGCGCCATCCAGCCAGGAGGCTCCGTGAAGGACGCCGACGTCATCGCCGCCGCTGACGCGCGCGGCATGGCGATGGTCTTCACCGGCATGCGGCACTTTAAGCACTGAGCGGCCGGAGGCCGCCGAGGTAGTAGCGGTTGGCGGTTAGCGGTCGGGGAAGACAAACAATGCCCAAAACAAAGCCCGGAGTCACCTGACCCGGGCTTTTTGTTTCTTTGCATTTACCTATCCGCCAACCGCTAACCGCCAACCGCTCTCACCTTATTCGCGTCAGAGTTTAATCCCAATCTTCTCGAGCAGGCGGGCGAGTTCGTCGTCGCTGCTAAAGGGAATCGAGATGCTGCCCTTGGTGCCCTTGCGGACGACTGAGACCGGTGCGGCGAAGTGGGAGGCGAGGCGTTTCTGGACGTCGGCGACGACGGTCTGGACGGTCTGCTTGCGATCGGTCTTCTTGGTCGAAGCGAGCTTCTTGACCTCGGCTTCGGTGGCGCGGACGGAAAGGCCCTTCTCGATGACGAGACGGGCGACCTGCACGCGATGGGCGACGTTCTCGATGCCGAGCAAGGCCTTGGCATGGCCGGCGGAAAGTTGGCCCTTGCGCACGTAGGCCTGGAGCTCGCTGTCGAGGGCGAGGAGACGGACGCTGTTTGCGATGCTCGCGCGCGGCTTACCGAGACGATCGGCGACGGCTTCCTGCGTGAGGCTGAAGTCACGCATGAGCGAAGCGAAACCGAGGGCTTCGTCGATGGCGTTGAGATCGGCACGCTGCAGATTTTCGATAAGCGCAAGTACGGCGCTGGAAGCGTCGCTAGCCTCGAGGATGCGCGCGGTGATGGTCTTCTGGCCGATCAGCTTGAAGGCGCGGAAGCGGCGTTCGCCGGCGATGAGCTCGTAGCCGTCCTTCACCTTGCGGACGACGATCGGCTGCAGGAGGCCTTCAGAGCGGATGGAGTCGGCGAGTTCCTTCACCTGAGCGTCGTCGAAATCACGGCGCGGCTGGCGGGGATTTGGGACGATGGAAGTGAGCAGCAGTTCCTGCAACTGAAGACCTGGCGCGACGGGAGCAGCGGCCGCAGCGGCGACCGGGGCGGGCGCGACGGGCTTGACCACGCCACCACCGATAAGGGAACTGAGACCGCGACCGAGGGATTTCTTAGGAGGAGTGGCCATGGGGCTGGTTTGAAAAAGATTAGCGAGCCGGGGTTTCGGCCTGCGGGACGAAGATATCGACATCCGCTTTCAGGGCGGCAGGCGAGGAAAGGTTATTCGCTTTCAGAATCCAATCGACCTTGGAGCCGTTGCGCAGGGCGATCTTCGTGACGGTATCACCCGATTTCACACGATACTTGATGCCGGTCTGAGGGACGTCGGAAGGGGCAACCTCTTCGGTGGTGGCGGGGGCTTCGGTCTGAGCGGTAGCCTTGGGAGCCTTGGTGGACTTCGTGGCGGGGCCGGGGCCGGTCTTGCCAAGCGCGGCGTTGACCTGGCGAGTGAGCTCGGCGAGCGCCGCGTTCACTTCATCGGTCTGCTGCTTCAGGCGACGATCCACTTCAGTCAAAGTTTCGGCGCGGGCCTTGGACAGCGTTTCACCCTGCGATGCGGCCGGCGACTGGCTGGCCTTCTGGCGATTGAGGGCCGCGCGCAGGTCCGCGTTCTCGAGCTTCAATTTCTCGACCTCGTTCCGGAGTTCGGCGAGGTCCTGCTGCATTCCGGCGATTTGGGCGTTCTGAGCCGAGAGCGGGAGCAGGCCAAGGAAAAGAAAAAGAATGCCGATACGCATAGACGGAGGAAAACATGCCCAAGGCGGGAGAGCAAGCAAGGTAGGGTAAGTCACAAGGGACAGGGGCAGGCCAATATTACCTACCCCTGTCCCTGCCCCTGTCCCTTGAAATAGTCTGTATCCCCGCCCATCCCCGCCCTACCTTGCCGTCCGATGTCCAAGGTCCTGGTAGCCCTCTCCGGCGGTGTTGATAGCGCCGTGGCGGCCCTTCTGCTCAAGCAGCAAGGGCATGAGGTGCATGCCGCCTACTTCCGGACCTGGATGAACGAGGAAGGCCTCCCTTTCCCCGGCGAATGCCCCTGGGAGGACGACGTCCGCAACGCCCAGGCCGTCGCCGAGCACCTCGGCCTGCCCTTCCGGATCATCGACTTGGTCCAAGACTACCGAGACACGGTCGTCCAGTACCTCGTGGACGGCTATCGCCAAGGCCTGACCCCGAACCCCGACATCATCTGCAACCGCGAGATGAAGTTCGGCGTCTTCCTGCGTAAGGCGATCAAGGACGGCTACGACGTCATCGCGACAGGCCACTACGCGCGCCGCCGCGAAAACACCGATGGGACGTTCGACCTGCTCGAGGGACTCGACCCGAACAAAGACCAGTCTTACTTCCTCGCGCTGCTCCGGCAGGAACAGCTCGCGAAGGCGATCTTCCCGATCGGCGAACTGCTGAAGCCCGAGGTCCGCCAACTCGCGGCGGACGCGCAGCTGCCGAACGCGGAACGCAAAGACAGCCAAGGCATCTGCTTCCTCGGCCAGATTCCCGTGCAAGATTTTCTTGAGCGGCATATCCCGGATTCCCCCGGCCCGGTCGTGAACGCCACCGGCAAAGAAATCGGCAAGCATCGCGGCCTCCATCGCTATACCATCGGCCAGCGCAAGGGCATCGGCCTACCCTCCAATACCGACAACGAATACTTCGTCGTCGTGAAGAAAGACTTTGCGACGAACACCCTGCACGTCGCCTTCGACAAGCCGGACGCGCCGTGGCTGTACACGGGAGAAGCCATCGCGCGCGATTTCACCTGGATCAACCAGCCCGTGAGCGGCGAACAGGACATCCTCGCCCGCGTGCGTTACCGGGACAAAGCCACATCCGCCCGCTTCATCCCGCAGCCCGACGGCACCGTCCGCCTTCGCTTCGCCGAGACTCAACGCGGCCTCGCTCCTGGTCAGGTCCTCGCTGTCTACCACGACCGCGTCCTCATGGGCGGGGGAGTTTTTGTGTAAGGGGTAGGGGCGCGACTGCGTCGCGTCCGTTCGCAGATTAGCCCTCATCGAGACGGGCAGGATTGCTTGACCGTTCAACGTTCGTCCGCCCACGGACGCGACGCAGTCGCGCCCCTACCTCCCCGCCCCATTACCTCGCAACCTTGACCTTATCCGGTTTGTCCAGACCGTAACCCCATGCCCGAAGGTTCCGCCGTCCAACGCATGTTCTCCGGGATCGCCTCCCGTTATGACTTCGCGAACCGCGTGCTGAGCCTCGGCCTGTGCGTGGGTTGGCGCGAACACCTCGTGGCCGCGACTAAGGCCGCCCAGCCCAAGACCGTCGCCGATCTCGCCACCGGCAGCGGGGACGTCGCCTTCGCCCTGCGCCGCGACCTGCCCGCTCATTGCACGATTGTCGGTTACGACTTCTGCGAACCGATGCTCGAGCTCGGCCGTGTCCGCGCGCAGAAAGAAGGCGTCACGCTTGAATTCAAGACCGGCGATTGCATGGCCCTACCGATTGCCGATGCCTCGCAGGACGTGGTCACGATCGCCTATGGCGTCCGCAATTTCGAAGACCGCGCGAAAGGCCTCGGCGAATTGCGCCGCATCCTCCGCCCCGACGGCACGCTCCTGATCCTCGAGTTCTCCCAACCGAGTGCCTGGTTCGCACCGTTCCACTTCATCCACGTGCGTTGCGTGCTCCCAGTGCTCGCAGGCATCCTCACCGGCGACTTCGGGGCTTACAAATATCTCGGCACCAGCATCGCGGGCTTCCCGGATGCCGCGGGCCTCGACGCGGAGCTCAAGGCCGTCGGATTCGCCAAGGTAAGCCATAAAAGGATGCTTTTCGGCACAGTGGCCCTTCATCAGGCGCAGGCCTGAAAAATTCCTTGCCTTAGAGGCCGGGGGTCGTTTGCTCAATTCCTCACTACGGGCTCGTGGTGAAATGGATATCATTTCTGACTACGGATCAGACGTTTGGGGTTCGAATCCCTACGAGCCCACCACTTTGAGCGCTAACCGGATTAAAACCCCGGTTAGTCGTATTGGGCGGGATAAGGTAGGGGCGCCACTGCGTGGCGTCAGTGGGCGGACAGCCATAGTAGGGGATACCCTATCTGCCCCCAGGAATGACGTGCGAACGCGAACGGACGCGACGCAGTCGCGCCCCTACCCAAAGGCCCTAGCTCCTAAGCTCAGGCTTCGGAGCAGGCATCTGGGTCCCCGACGGATACACATACGCCCGGTCCTCGAAATTGCGCAGCTCGACGATGCCATCGTGGATGGCCTGGACGTA
>JBIILC010000034.1:0-19432 GCA_044232865.1 Opitutales bacterium
GAGTGCGGTGGAACACGCCGTCGGAGAGGTACATGGCACCTCCTGGTTCATAGCAGATGGAGTTCGTCTCGTGGTGCGAGTCAGCGGCGTCCATGCCGGTGAGCAGGCGTTCCTTCCAGTCGGCCTTGCCGTCGCCGTCGGTGTCGCGGACGTACCAGATGTCAGGCGACTGGATGAGGATGACGCCGTCCTTGTAGAACTGAAAGCCAGTCGGGCAGTTGAGGCCGTCAAGGAAGGTGGTCGACTTGAGGACCTTACCGGTCTTGGGGTCGAGATCCAGGACGATGAGCTTGTCGAAGACCTTGGTCGTCGGCGAGGTCTCGGGGTAGGTCGGCCAGCAGGCGATCCAGAGGCGACCCTTCGTGTCGAAGTTCATCTGCACTGGATTGATGAGCTCGGGGATGGTGGTCTCGTCGGCGACGAACTCGACCTTCACGCCTTCAGGCGTGGAGAGGTGCTTCAGCTGATCCACGCCACTAAGGTAGGGGACGGGTTCTTTGCGATTCGGAGGAACGGGAATTTCGGCCTTAAGGTTGTCGTGCTTCACTTCCATCGGCTTGCCCTGGGCGGCGGCCCAGATGCCCTTGTCGTGGTTGGCGGTCTTGAGGTCGCGGTTAGCGAGCTCGGCGCCGAGTACCGTGGCGTTGTCGATGCCTTCGTATTTAATGCGGGAGCGCTGGCCGAAGATGTTGAACTGGTCGACCGTGCGGTAGCGGTGGTGCCACTGGGTGCTCTTCTCGTTGACTTCGGCGCGAACCTTTTCGTTCACAGAGCCGGCGGCCTTACCGAAGACGGCCTGGAACTGGGCGGGGCCAAAGGCGGCGTCACCAGCGGCGTTGACGTGGATGCCGTTGAGCGTGAGCGGGGACTTGGCTGCGGCGTAGAGTTTCTGAGAAGCGGCGAAGAGGTCGACGAACTGCACGCTATTGGCCTTGGCGACCGTGGCCATGGCGGAAGTGTAGAGCGCGAGGTTCTTGTTGTTCTCGGCGGCGAGCTTGGCGTCGAAGTGCGGGGACTTCAGGTCTTCGTGCGCGATCGGGGAGAAGAGGACGACGCGGACCTTGCCCTTGCCGTAATCGGCGGCGAGGGTCTTTTTGAGCCAGCCGTCGAGGTTAGCCTTGAAGGTGTCGAGGCCGGCCGCGCCGGCGAAGGACTCGTTGAAGCCCCAATACGCGAAAATCACGTTGGCGTGGAAGTGCGCGCCGGCATGGTAGGTCACCTCGGCCTTACCGACCGTGGTGGTCAAGGCGCCGGGCTTCATGTTGAGGAAGTAGTCGAGGCCGGCAACTTCGTCGGAGCGGTGGGGCTTCACGCCGACTTCGTCGCCGGAGAAGCCGAGGTTGCGAACCACGATATTGTGCTGAGGGAAGGCCTGATGAATCAGCGATTCAAAATTTCCGTGGTGCTGCTGCCGGTCGGCGAAGCCGCTGCCGACGAAGGCGATGTTGTCACCCTTTTCGAGGGTGAGGTTCTGGGCCGAGACGGAGGCGAATCCGAGCAGGGCCAGGAGGAGGGTGGACAGCTTGCGCATGGGGTGGTGGTTTTGGTAAAAAGAGGAAGGCCATGCGGGGAGGCATGGTCAGAAAGGGGAAAGAAAAACCTGTCGCTCTTTCAACAACCTGCCAAGGGGAATGTTCCTCGGGCGGCCGGCATTAGACCTTCAAAATCGGCCAAATGCGGCCGCCTGGGGTAGGGGTAGGGGAAGGGGTGGGAGTGGATGGCTGCATCGATGGCAGATGACGGATGACAGAAGGGGAAGCCGCCACCCGCCACCTGGGGCGTATAATAGGTAGGGGCGCCACTGCGTGGCGTCCGTGGACTTACGGAGGTTGGAGGGTCGAGCAGGCTGCCCGGCGATGAATACGTCACTGGGCGTACGGACGCGACGCCGTCGCGCCCCTACCTTCGGCGCTTACTTCCCAATCGCGGCGTTGATCGACTTTACGACAGCGTCGCCGAGGACTTTAATGCCCTCGTCGGTGTAGAATTCGGAACCGATGCGCTTCCATTCCGGCGAAAGCGGACGCTGTAATTTGGTGAGGGTGGGCCCGATGTCGGCATTGAGGTCGTTGACGGTGATGCCGTTTTCTTTCATGACCTTGATGGCGATTTTGTTGTAGGCATCGACTTGAGCTTCTTCGGGGGCGGTAGTCATGGTCGAGAAGATGAGCTTCGCTTGGGTCTTCTTGAGGAAGGCTACGCAGGCGCGGACGCCCTTCTCGTATTCGCTTGGCTCGATGTGCGGTTGCTGCTGCGGGTTAACTTCACTTGGAAGGGCCATGATGTGCAGGCCGCAGCTGAAATGGATCACGTCGAACTTACCGAAGCGAAACGACGCCTCGTATGTCGGCCATTCGGTCTGGGTCTGGCGACCGGTTGTCATCGATACTTCCACATTGGCCTTACCCGCGAGTTTTTGGCGGACGAGATAGCCGGAGTTTATCGTGACGAAATCGCAGAGTAGCAGCACGCGCGGCAGGCCGGCGAAGTCTTGTGTCGCGGACTTGGGCGCGGCCGAAAGCGAAAGGCAAACCAAGGCCAGTAACAGGGGCAGCGATTTCATGGGGGTAAGTCTATATTGACCTCCTATAACCGGTTAGCGACCCCCATCGCAGTGAGGTATCCGCTCCATGCAGCCATCGCTTCAAGGGCGATTAAAGGCCTCTAACGATGTCTGGAGGGTAGGGGCGCCACTGCGTGGCGTCCGTGGGCGGAAGGAGCTTGGAGCGTCGAGCAGGCTGCCCGGTGATGAATACGTCACTGGGCGAACGGACGCGACGCAGTCGCGCCCCTACCCCTTGCCCTCACTTCCCAATCGCCGCGTTGATCGACTTTACGACGGCCTGGCCGAGGACAGCCGAGCCTTCGGCGTTGAAGTGAACGTCGTTCGGGTTTTGCAGCTTGGCGATATTCGGAGTGACGGCGGCGTGGAGGTCGTCGATGGCGACACCGTTCTCTTTCATGACCTTGAGGGCGATCTCGTTATAGGTGGCGACGTCGCCGAAGGTACGCTGAGGCGTGAGCTTGCCTTCAGGTACGGGCGTCGTGGTGCCGAAGATGAGCTTCGCTCCGGTCTTCTTCAGGTCAGCCACGAGCGAGCGCAGGTTAGCTTCATAGTCGGCCGGCTCGACCTGGCGCTTGCCGTCTTCCATGTGACGCAGGTCGTGCAGGCCGAAGTTGAAATGGATCACGTCCCATTTGCTTTCGCCGAGCCACTTGGCGAGATTGGCGGTGCCATTCTTGGTCGGGCCGCCGTTGGTCGGGATGCGGTGGACGTTGGCCTTGCCGGCGAGTTCCTGGCGGACGGGCAGGGTGTAGCCGATCGAAATCGAGTCGCCGATGAGCAGCACGCGCGGCAAGCCGGCGACGTCCACGATCGGGGCCATGGAAGGATTCGGCGCCTTAGCTTTGGCTTTCGCTTTCACGGCGACCTTTTCGGCCGGGGCGGCCTTGGGGGCATCGGCGGCGAAAAGGGAGAGGGAGGTTAGGGTCAGGAGCAGAGACAGCGTCTTCATGGGGGTGAGGGAATGAGAGCAGGGTTGAGGACTGAGTCGAGGGCAGATGGCGGAATCGATGACAGAGGACTGAATTGAGGACTGAATTGAGGACTGCGTGGAGGACTGAATCGATGACAGATGACAGAGGGCGGATTTCCTGCCACCCGCCACCCGGGGCTGCCACCTGCCACCCGAAATGAGTAGATGGCTGCATCGATGACAGATGACGGAATCGATGACAGATGACGGAGGGCTGCGTGGAGGACTGAATAGAAAAAGTCCTGACGCCTGCCACCCGGGGCTGCCACCCGCCACCCGAAACGCTGCGATGCTTTCCCATCGATTCAGCCATCGGTGCTTACGACGTCCGTCCGCCCACGGACGCGACGCAGTCGCGCCCCTACCTCAGACCCCAGCCAATCAACCGGTTTCCGGTCTCCCTTTGGCGTTCAATTTCTCTCCCGCCCTCCGGTCCTCCTGGCCTCGGGTCCTCGATCGGCTACTCCCCCAATGGCTTCGACAGATCGAACTCGGACTTGGTCGTCCAGCGCTGCTTAAAGCCGGCCGGTGCTTCGACGCGCGTACGGAAGAGGACGGTGTTATCGAGGTCGAGGTTGTCGGTCCAAATGAACTTCGCACCGGCGAAGCTTTCCTTGGCCTTGGTGAAGGACTCCTTCGGGTTCACGCGTTCCTCGGTATACTCAGTGGCGTGGGTCCACTGGCTATCATCGAAGTCGACCGCAAACCAGTTCGCCGGGACGGGCGTGTGCTCGACCTTCGGATTCTTCACGTCGCCGTTGAGCGGGCCCTTGAAGTAGCTCTTCGCTTTCCACTTCGCATTAGTGACGGTGCCGTCGGCGAACTTCAGGATCAGGCCGGCATCGCCGATGCGGTCGCCATATTCCAGACCGGTCTTCGGGTCGGCGTTGTCACGGCCCATGATGGCGATCGTCATCGGGTATTCCGGGAGAATGTCGACCGAGACGACGTTGTGCGGCATATACTCAATCGGGTCGACGACGCGGAGCTTACCGTTGATGTAGAGGATGAACCAGTTGTCGGCGTAGACGTTGAGCTTGAGGGTGTCTTCCATCGAGGGCTTCACCATGCCGGGCTTGTCGCCCTTCTTGCCGCCTTTGCCTTTCTTGCCCTTGCCCTCGCTGGGTGGCGGGCCTGATTCGTTCGCGGCTTCGCTGGTGACTTCTAGGTCCGTCGGCACGATGGCGCCGCCGTCACCGGGTGGAGGCCGCTTACCTTTCTCGCCCTTACCTTTGCCCTTTTCGCCCCCTTTACCTTTGCCGCCGCCAGCCCCGCGTTCGCCCGGAGTGTAGGTCTCGGTCTCGGTGGAGCCGTCGGGGTTGGAGTAGATGAAGGTCCAGGTCTTATCCGCGTTGAGTGTGTATTTCACGCTGAGCGGCTTCCCGTTGAGCGTATAGTTAAGCGCGTATTGGTTACCATCGACCGTGAAGCCTTTGATCAGCGCACCGCGGAGCGGGCTCTGCGTGTAGCTGGAGCCGGTGCGGCGCACATGGCTGGCGGAGGGCTGCGGGTCGACCTGTCCATCGACTTCCTTTACCTCGCCGTGGAAGCCGCCGTTGATATACGGATACTTCTTCTGGGAGTGGTAGTGGTAGCCGAGCGACTTGGTCTCGTGGCCGCCGAACGCGTCGAGTTTTCCGACTGCGGAGCCGTCGGGCTCGTTGTAGCCGTAGATCGCGTAGCCATCGAGGGCGACCGCGATGGGCTTACCCTTGCCGAGTTCCTTCTCGAGGAAGACCGGCGCATCGTGATAGTGGTAGTCGTCGGCTTTACCGCAGTGGCCTCCGAAGTCGTCGAGCTCGCCCGCAGCCTTGGCGTCATCGCCGCGGTTGTTGAGCGCGTTGAAGATCGGCACGCCGTTGGCGGCGAGCGCAATGGCACCGCGCATGAAGTGCGTCTTGGCGGACATCGGCTCCTTCGCCGGTACGGGCTTGAGCGGGATGCGCCAAGCAGTGGCACCGGCATAGGTCTGCGGGATAGGCACCTGTTGCTGCCAAGACCTGATGCCGATCATCAGCGGGTGGTCAGGTAGGCCCTTGGCCTCGACATAAAGGTAGGTGTCGTCCCAGCGGACGCTGACGTTCTTGGTGAACGTCTGGAAGGGCGTGGCGATCAGCGGCGCGCTGCCGGGGGCGGCGGCGAGGTAAGTGCTAGTCATCACGTATTTGACCGAGGGCTGAACCGTCGCGGGGACTTCGGCGTGCGTGCGGAACTGGTTGTCGATCGGCGGGACGTGCGCGTGCGCCGCGGCGGCGAAGCCGAGCGTGGCGAGCAGGAGGACGGTGGACTGGGGGCGCATGGCTTTGGGTTAGGCGACTATGATACCCGAAGCGACCTTAAGGGCAGGTTAAGTCCCGCCCAGTTCCCGGAATCAACCCCGGAGGCGCAGCAGTTCCTCGATCCGGGCGACATCGTCCGGCTTGATGAGCAGCTTGCCGCCGGCGACGGTCTCTTTGATCTGGCCGGGCTTGCGGGCGCCGACGATGGCGGCGGTCACGCGCGGCTGACGCAGCACCCAGGCGATGGCGAGTTCGGCGGAATTGCGGCCGTAGCGATGGGCAATCTCGGCGAGGCCTTTCGCCAGCGCGATATTCTTGGAGAGCAGCGGTTCGTTGAACTGCGGATCGGCCCGACGATGGTCGTCGGTCGGGAGGGCGTCGGCCCATTCCTTTGTAACCTTGCCGCTGAGCAGGCCTTTCTGCATCGGGCTGTAAGAGACGATGCCGATATCGTTGGCTTCGCAGTAGGGGAGGAGCTCAGCCTCGATGCTGCGGTTAAGCATGCTGTACGGCGGCTGAAGGAAGGTGACGCGGTGGATGGGCTGGATGCGTTCGAGCTGGGCGACGCTGAAGTTGCTGACGCCGGCGAAGCGGACTTTTCCTTCCTTCACGAGCTCGGCGACGGCGGACCAGCCTTCTTCGATATCCTCGTCTGGCTGCGGCCAGTGAATCTGGTACATGTCGATGACGTCGATCTGCAGGCGGCGCAGGCTGTCCTCGCATTCCTGCTTCACGCTCGCGCGCTTGAGGCGCGGCACAATCGAGCCGTCGGGGTCCCAACAACGTTCGCACTTCGTGGAGACGATCGGTTTGGTTTTCATCTCCTTGAGGGCGCGACCGACGACTTCTTCTGATCGGCCCAGTCCGTAGACTGCCGCGGTATCAATCCAGTTGATGCCGACGGCCATCGCTTCGTGGATGGTGCGTATCGAGAGGGCGTCGTCTTGGGCACCCCAGCCAAATTTCCAATCGCCGCCGCCGATGGCCCAAGTACCCAGGCCAACGGGCGTGAGATGGAGCGGAGAATTACCGAGCTTGCGGGTCTTCATGGCGATGAGGGGGATTGAAGGGAGAATGGAGGGCTGGGTCGAGGGCAGATGGCTGCATCGATGACAGATGACGGAGGACAGATGACGGAGGGCAGATTTCCCGCCACCCGGCACCCGGGGCTGCCACCTGCCACCTTAAGCGAGTAGATGGCTGCATCGATGACAGATGACGGAGGACAGAGGGCCGAACCGATCATGGAGGACTGAATGGAAACGTCCCGCCACCTGCCACCCGGGGCTGCCACCCGCCACCCGAAACTCGGCAATTCCTTTTCCATCGATTCAGCCCTCTGTCATCGATTCAGCCATCGGTGCCTCAGCCTCCGTCCGCCCACGGACGCGACGCAGTCGCGCCCCTACCTTATTACCCGGTCTCCCTTGGACGGCGTGAATCATCTTACCGCCAACCGCCACCACCTGTCTTCCCGCTCACTTCTCCTGCTTGGCTTTCTTGGCCGCGCTCTGGCTGCGCATTGGCCAGTTAGGGTCGGCAACATGCGCGTCCTTGAAGATCGCGAGTGCCTTCTCGACGAGTTCTGGCCGCGTGGCGGCGAGATCGTGCTTTTCCGCGAAGTCATTCTTCAGGTCGAAGATCTCGACCTTGGCCTGCGGGCCGTTGCGGACGGCCTTCCAGTCGCCCCAGCGGGCGGCCTGCAGGGATTGGCCTTCGTGGAGTTCCCAATAGAAGTAGTCGCGCTTCGGGGCCGGGCCGCCTTGGAGGAAGGAGACGAGCGAGAGGCCGTCGGTCTTCAGTTCAGCGGGAGCCTTGGCGCCGGCGAGTTCCACTGCCGTCGGCAGAAAATCCCAGAAGGCCCAAGGTTCGTCGCTCACGCGACCGGCGGGAATCTTGCCCGGCCAGCGGGCCAGAGCCGCCTGACGGAGCGCGCCTTCGTAGAGCCCACGTTTGAATCCCCGTAGGCCGTTGGAGGCTTGGTCGAAGAGCTTGCCCACTTCGGAATCGGGCGAGAACGAGGATCCGTTGTCGCCCGCGGTCATTACGAGCGTGTTCTCGTCGAGGCCCAATTCCTTGAGCAGTGCGAAGAGCCGGCCGACGTCGGCGTCGAGGCGCGTGACCTGGGCGGCGTAGGCCTTCTGGGTTTTTGTCCAGGGCTTGTCCTTATAGACTCCGAGGTCGTCGATCTCATGGGTGCCGTGAGGCAAGGTGATCGCGTAATATAGGAAGAAGGGTTTATCCTTCTGCGTTCGCACCCACTTTTCGACGTCCTGCTGGATAAGCTCCTGGGCGTAGGTCTGGCCGACGCCCTTGCCGGTGTTGCCCGGGAGTTCGAAACGCTGGTCGTCGCGATAGAGGTAGGTGGGGAAGTAGCTGTGCGCGTGGCGCTGGCAGTTGTAGCCAAAGAAGTGGTCGAAGCCGTTCTTGAGGGGGCTCCCTGTGGTGTCGAACATGCCCATGCCCCACTTACCCATGGCGGCGGTGGCGTAGCCGTTCTCCTTGAGAATCTTGGCCACCGTGACGGTGCCGGCGGGTAGCGGGAGTTGGCCCTCGGGCTTGATTTCCCGGTTGGCGCGTACGGGGCTGTGGCCGGTGTGTTGGCCGACCATGAGCGAGGTTCGGCTCGGCGCGCAGACCGTCGTGCCGCAGTAACCTTGGGTGAAGCGCGTGCCTTCCTTGGCCATGCGATCCAGGTTGGGCGTTTGGATGAGCTTCTGTCCGTAGCAGCCGATATCGCCCTGGGCGAGATCGTCGCTGAGGATGAAGATGATGTTGGGCTTACGAGTTTCCGTGCCGCCGGCGAAAGCCGCGAGAAGCAGGAGGGCGAGCGAGGGAAGCTTCATGGGGTGAGGCTATCGGGAGAGGGATGGCTGAGTCGATGACGGATGACAGAGGGCAGAGGAGAGGACTGAATGGAGGACTGAGTTGAGGACTGAATGGAGGGCTGAATTGAGGGCTGAATTGAATTTGTAGCACCCGGCACCTGCCACCTGGGGCTGCCACCCGCCACCCGAAACGCTGCGATGCTTTCCCATCGATTCAGCCCTCTGTCATCGATTCAGCCATCGGTGCTTACGACGTCCGTCCGCCCACGGACGCGACGCAGTCGCGCCCCTACCTCGAGACAAGCATCACGAACTCAAAGGGGAACCGGAGACCGGATGATTGGCTGGGGTCCTTGATAATGGCCGCCGCAAACTTCCCGGTTTCCGGTCTCCCTTTGCTATTACCCTCTGCTGCCTTGGGTAGGGGCGCCACTGCGTGGCGTCCGTTCGCAGTGGCATGTGTGATGAGCCGGGCAAGGTCAGCGACCATACTGACGTCCGTCCGCCCACGGACGCGACGCAGTCGCGCCCCTACCCAAACAAAAAGGGGCCTGGTGGCCCCTTCATTATTTCAACTGTCCCTGTCCCTAGCCCTGTCCCTGTGAAGTCAGCGAGCTTAAGCTCGTCTGACTTCACTTCACATCCTTCAGGAACTGCTGATACTGCACTTCGGTCTGAGCGGCGGTGAGCTTGCCAGAGTGAATCAGGATGCGGAAGCGGAAGGTCTCGGACTGGCCGGCCTTGAGCGTGAAGTTGAGCGTGGTCTTGCCCTTGGTGAATTCCTTGGCGCCGAACGGATTGGCGGCGAAGAGGCCGTAGCCGCGGTTATGCCAATAGGTCGGGTAGGTGACGTTCTTCGGGTGGTCGAAGATACCGACGCAGACGTCTTCACCGCGGACGTTGCCAGAGAGGGTCATCCACTTGGCGCGCGTGCTCCACGATTCTTTTTCGCCGACCTTACCTTCGCTGCTGAGGTAGACGCCATTGACGCCGGTATTGTCGAGCTTGGCGACGGTGGTGGGCAGGCCGGCGGCATCGGTGAAGATTTCAGCCTTGGTGGAAGGTTCTTCGAGGGCACGGGTCATGCGGATGGCGATGGCGCCTTCCTTGGAGTCATGGAAGACGGCGTCCTTCTCCTGGGCGGTGAGGGTGATGATGCGGTCGATGATGCGTAGGTCCTTGGAGGCGCGGAAGACGAGCTGCTCGTCCTGCTGGAGGACCTTGGAGCCGTCGGCCATGATCCAGTCGGAGGAGACCTCGAGGGTCGCCGAGCCGTTGCCGCCGTTGATCGACTTGATGCTCTTATGCTTCACGGAGCCGTAAGGCATCTTGCCTTTGTGGGAATAGCCCTCGGGCGGGGAGTTCCAGAAATCGGTACCGTTGACGTCGCCGTAGTTGAACCACGAGGAGATGTGGTGCGGGTGGTCGGTGCGTTCGCCGGCAATCTTCTCGAGCGGGAAGCCGCGGGTGAAGATCGTGCCCTGCGAAGTGCGGAGCGGGGAGAGGAGGGGCTTCTTCTGGTTGGACCAGTAGACGTAGGAGGTGAACGGCTGGCCGTCGACGAGGACATCGATCTGCTGTTTGTCCTTCTGTTCGACGAGCTTCACTTCGGCAGCGACGGCGGCTTGGCCGAACGCGGCAAGGAGGGCGAGGAGGGCGAGGGGGTGTTTCATGGGTATCTCATTGGACATACCCCCGCCCCCAAGGTTGCCAATCTGAAAGGGGCGTCGTCCAGAGGTAGGGGCGCGACTGCGTCGCGTCCGTGGGCGAACGGAGATTTGATGGTCGGAAACTTGCCCGGCGCGACGCACCTGCCTCTGCGAACGGACGCCACGCAGTGGCGCCCCTACCTTGGGCTCAAAAACCCGCGCCTTTGACCTTGGTCTTCACGCGCAGGAGCCGATCCTTGGACGTGATGTAAAGGGTGTGGCCGTCGTCGCCCCAGGCGAGGTTCGCGGTGGGCTGACCGCAGAGAATCGAGCCGAGGTGCTTACCTTCGGGGGAGAGGATGAGCACGCCGCCGGGTCCGGTGGTCCAGATGTTGCCATTGACGTCGAGTTTCAGGCCGTCGCAAGAGCCCGGGCGTTCCTTGCTCTTCAAAGGAGCGGCGAGGAAGACGTCGCGGAGGCCGGAGCCATCGAGGTTGCAGACCGCGACGCGCGGGTTCTTACCGTCCGAGATCGCGAGGTAGAGGGACTTCTGGTCGAGGCTGAGGGCGATGCCGTTGGGCCACTGGATTTCCTTTGTCACGAGCGAGACCTTACCGTCGGTCGCGAGCTTATAGACTCCGTGGTATTGGGTTTCAGACTTTTCGCCCTTGGGTAGGCCGTAGGGCGGGTCGGTGAAGTACACGGAGCCATCCTTGGCTACGGAGAGGTCGTTGGGGCTGTTGAAGCGGACGCCTTCGTGGTTCTTGGTCGCGAGCGGCTCGAACTTGCCGTCGCCACCCAGGCGCGCGACGCGTCGGGAGCCATGCTGGCAAAGGAGCATGCGGCCTTGGGCGTCGACGGAGAGGCCGTTGGAGCCCTGATTGGCAGAAGGCGCGTCGGTGCCGCTGGGCTTCAGGAAGATGGAGGCCATCGCGTCGCCCTCGATCCACTGGTAGGCGACATTGTTGGGCACGTCGGAGAAGACGATGCGTCCCTTATACCATACCGGGCCTTCGGACCACGAGTAGCCGCCATTCGAGACGGTCTCGATCTTGGCGTCGCCCGCGATCAACGCATCGAGCGCTGGGTCGAGTCTCTCGATGGACTGCTTCGGACCGTCGGCGGCGACGGCGGTGAGGACGGAAAGGAAGAAGGCGGGGAGGAACTTCATGGGTGAATCGGTAGGGTGGGGATTAGGAGGAGGCAAATCAAAGGTAGGGGCGCGACTGCGTCGCGTCCGTGGGCGGACGGACGTTGGAATGGGCAAAGAGTCTGCCCGGCTCAACACGCTTGCCGCTGCGAACGGACGCCACGCAGTGGCGCCCCTACCCAGTGCAGCTATGTCGTGACGCGGTCCCGACCCTACCCATGTTAGGTGTTGGCGGTAAGCGGTTAGCGGTTGGGAGCACGACCAACAAAGGGAGGCCGGAAGCCGGGAAGTTTGTTGGGGGCAAAAAGGTAGGGGCGCGACTGCGTCGCGTCCGTGGGCGGACGGACTTATGAGACACCGATGGCTGAATCGATGACAGAGGGCTGAATCGATGGGAAAACCGACAGGAGCTCCAGGTACGGGTGATCAGGTTCGGGTTCTGTCGAAGGGTGCGGCAAATTCCGCTCAGTCCTCCACGATCAGTTCGGCCCTCAGTCATCCGTCATCTGCCATCGATCGAGCCCTCCCAAGTCTTGCCCTCTCTCCAAAACCCTCCTTCCTCACCTCTGTGAAAGCCCTGCTCCTTACCGAATATAAGAAGATGGCCTACGTGGACGTGGTCGATCCGGTTTGCGGTCCCGATGACGTGCTGATCCAAGTCCGCGCCTGCGGGATCTGCGGTTCTGATATCCATGGTTACGACGGCTCCACGGGCCGTCGCATCCCTCCGTTGGTCATGGGTCACGAGGCCGCGGGCGTCATCACCGGCGTCGGCGCCCAGGTAAAGGGCTTCGCCCCCGGCGATCGCGTGACCTTTGATTCCACCGTCTTCTGCGGCGAGTGCGTCCACTGTCATCGCGGCGACGTGAACCTTTGCGATAACCGCCAGGTCCTCGGCGTCTCGTGCGGCGACTATCGCCGCCACGGCGCCTTCGCCGAATTCGTCACCGTCCCGGCTCGCATCCTCCATAAGCTTCCCGCCGAGCTCGGCTTCGCTGAAGCCGCCATGATTGAGGCCGTCTCCGTCGGCGTGCACGCCGTCCGTCTCACGCCCGTCGCTCCGGGCGACACCGCCGTCGTCGTGGGCACCGGTATGATTGGGCTCCTGACACTGCAGGCCGCCAAGATCGCGGGTTTCGCGCAGGTCATCGCCGTCGATACGGAGGACTCGCGCCTCGCTGTTGCGATGGAACTAGGCGCGACGCATAACTTCAATCCCAAGACCGGTGGCGACCTCACCGAGTTCGTCAAATCGCACACCAAAGGGCAGGGCGCTGACGCCGCGTTCGAGTGCGTCGGTCTCAATGCCACGGTGCTCTCCGCGATCCACTCCGTGCGCAAGGGCGGCACGGTGACGCTCGTCGGTAACCTTACGCCGAAGACCGAACTCCCGCTCCAGATTGTCGTCACCCGCCAGCTCCGTCTCCAAGGCTCCTGCGCCTCCGCCGGCGAGATTCCGCGCTGCATCGAACTGCTCGCTACCAAGCAGATCAAAGTCGACAAAATCATCTCCGCGGTCGCGCCGCTGGCGCAGGGCGCCGACTGGTTTGCGAAGCTCTACGCCGGCGCTCCGGGCGTGATGAAGGTCATCCTCGCCCCACAGGTCTAACCAATAGAATCAATGGCTTTCTTCGATCTCACCGGCAAGGTTGCCTTCATCACCGGCACCAGCCGCGGCCTCGGGCAATACTTCGCTCGTGCGCTCGCGCAGGCCGGCGCCGACATCGCGATGTCGAGCCGCGACGCCTCCAAACTCGCCCCGTTCCGAAAAGAAATCGAGGCCCTTGGCCGCCGCACCTGTGGAGTCGACCTCGACGTCCGTGATCATGCCAGCATCCAGGCCGCCGTCGCTTCGGTGGAGAAGCAGATGGGACGCATCGACATCCTCGTGAACAATGCTGGCTGCAATGCGCGCAAGCCCGCCCTCGAGGTCACGTGGGAGGATTGGAACATGGTCCTCGATACGAATCTCCGCGGTACGTTCTTCACCACACAGGCCGTCGCGCCGGGCATGATTGCCCGTGGCTATGGACGCATCGTGAACATCGGCTCCGTCACCTGCGTTGCTGGTTACGCGGGTCTTGCGCCCTATGGCGCCAGCCGCGGCGGCGTGAAGCAGCTCACCATGAGCCTCGCCGACGACTGGGGTCGCCACGGCGTCACCGTCAATTGCCTCGCCCCGGGTTGGTTTAAGACCGCCCAGAACGCCGTCCTCTACGAGAACCGCGAGTGGGTCGAGTACCTCTGCGACCGCATCCCGCTCAAGCGCCCCGGTGCGCCCGACGACCTTGCTGGCCCAGTGGTTTTCCTGTCTTCGGAAGAGAGCCGTTACGTGACCGGACAAACCTTGTTGGTTGACGGGGGTATCAGCACGGGTGCTACTCGTGCCACGGTCGCCCCGCCGAAATCCTGATTCTCCTGCGCCATGCTTTACGCCCTCCTCGCCATCGCCGTCCTGGTCCTGTTGGTGACCTGGCTGAAGCTTAATCCGTTCATCGCGCTGCTGATCAGCTCGCTGACGCTCGGGGCGATGGTCGTGGCCACGCAGGGCACGCTCACCATGACGGAGGTCCTCAAGGCCTTCCAGACGGGCTTCGGCAACACCTTGGCCGGCACGGGCGCGATCATCGTACTAGGCGTCGTCTTCGGTAAACTCCTCGCCGAATCGGGCGGGGCAGGGGTGCTCGCCAAACAGTTCATCCGCACGCTCGGCCCTTCGCGCATCGGTCTCTGCATCATCCTCCTCGCGCTCTGCGTGGGTATGACGACTTGGTTCGCCGTCGGCCTGCTCCTCATCCTGCCGATCGTCATCACCCTCGCCAAGGAAACCGGTAAACCTTTCCTGCTGCTGGTACTGCCGCTGCTCTCGTTCCTGTCCGTGATGCACGGACTCATGCCGCCGCACCCTGGCCCCGTCATCGCGATCGAGGCCCTGCATGCCGACATGGGCAAGGTCATCCTCTGGGCGCTCGTGCTCGGGATTCCCGTCGCCGCCATCGCCGGCCCGATCTTCGCCAAGATCGCCGTCAAGCGGGTCGAAGTCGCTACCCCCGAGTTCACGCCGTCGGTCTCCGCGAACCAGACCTTGCCAACGTTCGGGCTCACCATCTTCACCGTGCTGTTGCCGGTGATACTGCTCCTGGGGGGTACGCTGGTCGAACTCCTGCACGCCAAGGAAGCCCTCTGGGGTAAGGTCTGCCTCTTCGTCGGTCACCCCGTGATCGCCCTGCTTTTATCGGTACTTTTCGCTATGTGGGCCTTTGGTAAGCGCTGCGGTCGCTCCCCTAGCGAGCTCCTGAAATTCTCCGAGCAAAGCGTCTCTGGTATCGGTATGACGCTCATCCTCGTTGGCGCCGGCGGCGGCTTCGCGCTCGTCATGCGCACGGCGGGCGTGGACAAGGAACTCGCCGAATTGGCGGCCTCGGCGGGTCTGCCGTTATTGGTCTACGGTTGGCTCGTCTCGGCGTTCATTCGCGTCGCTACCGGCTCCGCGACCGTCGCCATCACTGTCGCCGCGGGCTTCATCGCGCCCGTCTTGGCGGCGCATCCGGGCACCAGTCCCGAGCTCATGGTCATTTCAATCGGCTGCGGCTCGCTCTTCCTTTCGCACCTCAACGACAGCGGCTTCTGGATGGTCAAGGAATGCCTCGGCCTCACCGTCGGCCAGACCCTGCGCACCTGGACGATCACCGAGACCCTCATTGGTTTTTCCGGGTTAGGGATGGCGTTGTTGGCCGAGCAGGTGTTGAAGTTTTTTGGGTAGGGGTAGGGGTAGGGGCGCGACTGCGTCGCGTCCGTTCGTCGAGCCGCGTGCGATGAGCCGGGTAGAGTTTTTGACCATTCTCATATCCGTCCGCCCACGGACGCGACGCAGTCGCGCCCCTACCTCGGGCAACACATCACGCCCGGCACCTGCCACCCGAGGCTGTCACCCGCCACCTGAAATGACTCCCGGTTTTTCTCATCGATTCAGCCCTCTGTCATCGATTTAGCCATCGGTGCCTCCACCATCCGTCCGCCCACGGACGCGACGCAGTCGCGCCCCTACCCAAGGCAACACATCACGCCCGCCACCCGCCACCTGGGGCCGCCACCCGCCACCCGAGATGCTGCGATGCTTTCTCATCGATTCAGCCCTCTGTCATCGATTCAGCCATCGGTGCCTCCACCATCCGTCCGCCCACGGACGCGACGCAGTCGCGCCCCTACCTCTATTCCCTTTGGTCAGTTTCCTAACTTGTCGATTAAGCGGCATGTGAATAACTTTAAATGAAGCCTAATGAGGCTTAAATGACTGATTAATGCATTTTACGCAATTAAATGCGTAATTTAACACAATTTTAACACATAAATTGAATTCCCGTCCCCCAATGCCGTTCAAGCCTGAGTCAGGGCTAAAAACAGTCAAAAACGGTTGTGCGGCTGGGGTC
Organism: Opitutales bacterium; assembly: GCA_044232865.1. GTDB lineage: Bacteria > Verrucomicrobiota > Verrucomicrobiia > Opitutales > UBA953 > UBA953. The sequence goes on from JBIILC010000034.1 coordinate 15,873, forward strand.
ATTACCCCAATATTTTCGATACCCCCCATTGATGTCACTTCCCCGTGACCTCCCCAAATTTATTAAAATGAAAAGTTCGAAGCCCCGTCCCCTTTTTTCGCGAGCGTCCTTGATGGTCGCGGCCGCACTTCTCGCCGTCGGATCGCCGACGCCGGCGCGCGCCGCGAACTACACTTGGAACCAGCAGGACCAAAATACTTATTCCTGGATCGCTCCCTCGAGCTGGACGGCCTTGGCGGGCTTCCCGGACAACTTCGGTGACGTCGCCAATCTCACCAATAACATCCTCGGCGATAACACGATCGCGCTGAACGCGAACATCACCCTGTCGACGCTGAACATCGGTGATGCCGTTGGCTCGAATGCGTTCATCATCGGGGCCGGCGTCATCGCCAATCCAGGCATCCTGCCTTTGGCGGGGCAGCTCGTCAACACCGGCGTGGGCTCGATCGTGATGGACGCCGCCGGCTCGGCGGGAGTCGCGATCAACAAGACGGGCACCGGCACCGATGAAATCGCCGCGTTGATTTACTTCAACGACGCCCTGACCATCACGGCTTCCGCGGGTAAGCTGAATCTTTCCGGCGGTCTCCGTTCCGGCCTGTCCGACATCACCTTCGCGGGAGCCGGAACAATCGAAGTCAAGACTACCTCCCTCGTCACTGGCGGCAATGTCGTGAAAAACGACGCCGGCTTGCTCCTGCTCAGCATCGCGAGCACCTACGGTGGCTCGACCCTCGTCAATGCCGGCACCTTGCGCGCCGGCGTGGCCAGCATCCTGCCCTCGCGCTCTCCGTTGGTGGTCGCCGCTGGCGCGACGTTCGACCCCAATGGATACAGCCAGTCGATCGGCTCCCTGGCGGGGGCCGGTTCCGTGCACAATTCTTCCACCAGCACTTCAGCCGCGACCATTACCGTCGGCCGCACTGACAACAGTACCCTCTTCACCGGCACGCTCACCGCTTCGGCCAACAATCGCCTCGCCCTCACCAAAGTCGGCTCCGGGACCTTGACGTTGCGTCCGAGCGCCGCCAGCACTTACACGGGTACCACGACCGTCCAAGGTGGCACCTTGGAACTCGACTTCGCCAACAGCGGCGCCCTGACCTCGTTGTTGGGTGTCTCGCCGCTCTCGCTGGCCTCGGGTAATTTCCAGCTGCGTGGCCGGGCTGGTCTGGCCGCCGTGCAGGTCCTCGGCAACCTCGCGATCAATCAGTCGGGCGGTAAGGTCTCCGTGCTGGCGGGCGACGCCACGTTGACCAGTCTGCGCCTGGGCACCCTGAGTTTCGGTTCGGCCTCGAACTCTGGCACGTTGCTCGTCTCCGCACCCGCCAACACCCAAGTCACGCTCGCCGCCAGCACGGGTCTCGCCAACGGTATCTTCGGTGCCGGCCGCGCGGTCTTCACCGACGGCACCAACTTCGACTGGCTGACGACGGCCTCCGCCTCCACGCCGTTCGTCCTCTCTGGTCTGGCCGCCTACACCGGCCTGCCCAGCGGCGGCCCCGGTGTGGCCACGACCAATTACAATCTGACGGCGACGCAGACGCAGACCGCCGCCGCGGCGGTGGGCACGCTCAAGATCACGCCTTCGGCTGCCACCCAATCCTTGGGTCTCGCCACGTTCGACCTTACCTTCGGCGCCACCGGCGGCGGCCTGCTCGTGACGGGCACCGACGCCTACACGATTTCGGGCACCGGCGGCCTCAAGGTAGGCGCCTCGGGCGGTGACCTCGTCATCCACAATTACAACACCGGAGGTCTGACGATTTCCGCGGCGATCAAGGATTCCTCCACCAGCGCGGTCACGCGCCTCGTGACGGCGGGCACCGGCGTGACCACGTTGAGTGGCGCGATGACCTACACCGGGGAAACCTTCGTCACGGGCGGCGTGCTCGCTTTCAGTAATGCTGGCGCCACTGGCGGCGGCACCCTCGGCTTCGGGGTCGCCAAGGCCGTCTATATCGGCAACGGCGCCACCCTGCGCTACACTGGTGCCACCGCGACGATCGCGTCCGCCACCACGGCCAACTCCCACACCTTCAATCTCACCGGCGGCATGGGGGCGATCGATATCACCACCTCCGGTACCATCCTTACCCTGAGTGGCGTCATCAGCGGCGCCGGTGGGCTGCGCAAGACCGGTCCCGGTACCCTGACATTCGCCGCGACTAATACTTTCACCGGGCCCCTCATCATTGAGGCCGGCAGGGTGGCGAGTGCAGGTACCCTCGCTACCAACGGAGACTCCGAACGTATCGCCAACGCCACCCCCGTCACCGTCCTCGCGGGTGCTACCTTGGAACTTGTCGGCAACGAGCGCGTCGGCTCGCTCTCCGGTGCGGGCACGGTCCTCGTCTCCGGTACTTCCGCCCGTACCCTCGGCGTCGGCGAAGACAATACCAATGCGACCTTCACCGGCCTGCTCGGCAGCACCCTGGGTAATGGTCTTTCGAAGCGCGGCTCCGGTACCTGGACCCTTGCGATGCCGAACGTCTCCACCTGGGTGGGCGGCAACACCAATCTCGATGCGGGCGTGATTCGCATCGGTGAAGGCATGGGCCAGCAGTTCAATCCAACTGCCAATCTCATCGTCAACAACTCCGGCCAGTCGGCGGTCTTCGACCTGAACGGCAGTTCGCAGCGCGTCGGTGAACTGAGATTCAATAACAACGCCAGCAACGCTGCTTCGAACCTCTACGCTCAGGCGCTCGTGCTCCTCGGCAGTGGCGGCACGCTCACTCTGGGAGGTAACATCATCGTCAACGCCAACACCACCAACGGCGCCGGCAACAGCGGTACCCAGGCGGCTGGCATCATCGGCTCCGCGGGGGCGATGCTTTCGATGGGCAACGCCCAGCGCACCATCACCGTCTACAAGAGCCTCAACCTTGCCCCGGGCGAAGCCGAGCTCGTCATCGACGCCGCGATCGACGGCGGCGGTCTCCTCGGCGGCTGGCTCAAGTCCGGCGGCGGTACCCTCCGCATCCAAGGCCAAAGCTTCTCGCAAGGGACGGTTTCGACCCGCTTCGACGCCGGCCTTACTCTATTAGACTACGCCACGGCTGCCAGCACCGCAGTCTCCAATCGTATCAACCCTGTCGGCATCATCGACTTACGCGGCGGAAGCGTCTCATTCTTAGGCAACGCCGGCTTTGATGTCAGCCAGAGCGTCGCTGGGCTGGCCTTGGCGGCCGCCGCCGCGGGCAACACGGGCGGCTACTCTTCCCTCGATCTTTACACCGCTGGCGGGCGTAATCTTGTCCTCAATCTCGGCCCGATCACGCAGCGACTCGGCGGCACCGTCCGCTTCACCCTGCCCGCGGGCGTGCAGAGCGCCGTCAACGGTATCACGACCTCCACCGGCAACGACCTCTTCACCGGACTCGTCGGCACCCTCGGCGCCGCCCTGACGGTGACCGACGCCGCCGGTGCGACCAGTTTCGCCACGCGCATTGGCACCAACATCGTCCCCGTGACCATGGCCTCGCGTGACACGCTGACGGGCGTGCTCAACGGCGAGAACATCACCGACGCCGCCGGCTATGCCGGCTCGCTGC
>JBIILC010000090.1:0-5733 GCA_044232865.1 Opitutales bacterium
CAATTTGGAGCCGTCGGCCCAAGTGGTGGAACGGTATACACATCAGACTTAAAATCTGCCGCCGAAAGGCTTACCGGTTCGAGTCCGGTCTTGGGTACGGCGCAACGAAACAGGCCGCACGGGTGGTGCGGCCTGTCTTCCCGTTTCCGGGATAAATAAGTCCAGAGTCCTAGCTACGGGACTCTGGGGTCGGGTACGGAGAGTTTGAATCCTGATTCCGTTAGTCGCCCTCGCGACTGATGCGTCCTTTATAAGGGAGGCTCTTACCTGAGTGAAATTGACTGAGCGTGTTGTGCTCATCCCTAAAGGTGTTGTCAACGGATTCGTCGAAAAACCCTGATAATATGACAGAAAAGCCGATTGGAGGCCGATAAAGGCCTCTGAAGAGGGGTGCCGCCGGTCAGCGCTTGAGGCTAAAGGGCGTGAAATCGGTGTCGGTATCGAACGCGTCGACGCCCTCGGCCTGCTTCAACTTGGCGCAGACGATGGTCGTCACGGGCGTCATCACCGCTTCCACGAGTACCTTAAGAATCCAGTTCATGAGCATCACTCCGAGGACTTTTTCTGGGCTCCAGATGCCGATGAAGGCGATGGGGTAGAAGATCAGGCTATCGACGCCCTGGCCGACGAAGGTCGAACCGATGAAGCGAGCCCACGGATGCCTGCCGCCCATACTTACCTTCATCTTTGCGAGGACGAAGGAGTTGAGGAAGTCGCCAACGAAGAACGCGATGATGGAACCGAGGGCGATGCGCCAGCCGCCGCCGAAGCAGGTTTCGAGCGCGGGCTGCAGCTGCGCGTTGAAAGTTGCATCTGGACTGGCCGGCATCGCGAGTACCACCCAGGTCATCACCGTCGCGAAGAGCATCGCGGCGAAGCCCGTCCAGATGACGCGGCGGGCGAGGGCGTACCCGTAGACCTCGGTGAGGATGTCGCCGAAGATGTAGGACAGCGGGAAGAATAGGATGCCCGCGCCGAAGTCGGTCTTGCCGAAGAAGGGCAGGTCGAGTTGCACGATCTTCGCCGGGCCGATGAGGTTCGAGCAGAGCAGCACCGCGACGAACGCGCCGAGGATGAGGTCGTAGTAGCGGAAGCTGCGGGTCATCGGCTCTTAGGGTGAAAGGAATATTCCCGTTCGCCAGCGGGGAGCGCGAAAAATCAGCGACCGAGGGCGGCCTTGAGGAAGGGTTCGAAGATGTCGGCCTGGCGATGGAAGCCCAGGTCGCTCGCGTGCGAGCCGTCCGTGGCACCGTCGGCGTCGTCGCCGTAGAGATGGTCGCCGGGCACGTAGGATAGGCCTTTGACGCCTTCCTTCACGAGCTGCTCATAAGCGGCCTTGAGCGCGGCGTGGTTCTCATCGTGGTGCTGGCGCAGCGAGGCCTTGAGCCAGGAGTCGGTGTTACGTCGGTCCTCGACGAGGATGATCGGGGTATCCGGGCGGGCGGCGCGGAGCTGCTTGACGAGCGGCACGCATTTCTCAGTAACGGCCGCCGCGTTCATGTTCGGGAGGCAGTCGATGACGTAGGCGGCGGCGTCGATGCGCGTAAGGAATTCGCCGACGGCTTGGTCCATGCGGCCGTTGCCGGAGAAGCCGAGGTTCACGACCGGCACGTCGAAGCGTCGTCCAAGGATGGCGGTGTGCACCATACCCGGTCGGCTGGCGCAGGCGCCATGCGTAATCGAGGTGCCGTAGAAGACGACGGGCTTCGCGCGTGGTTTGAGGCCGACGAACTTTTTGCCTTCGGTCACGCCGACGTTGAGGAATTCTACGCCGTTAAAGAGAGGCAGGTAGATCGCGTATTCGCGTTCACCGGCGTCGAGGCCGTCGGCGAGGCGGAGCTTCATCTCCTGCGTCCCGGGGCGGGCGACCTGCACCCAGCGCCACTTGCCGTCTTGGTCGCGGGCGTAGAGGTCGAGGCCGCTGACGCCGGTGGCGGGCATGTGCGGCATCGCAAGCTGAGCCTTGGTCACTTTGTAGTGGGCGTAGATTGTCGTGGCGTCGGTACGGAAGCGGAACATCTGGCCCACGCTATCGCGGCTCAGGCTCCAGACTGCCGGAGTGACCTTGCCGTCTGCTTCGGCGGGCAGGCGGTCGAAGTAGCTCTTACGCTCCGCGTCGGGGAAGGCGCGGCCTTCGAGGTCGGTCTCACGGACGTCATGCCAGGAGACCTTCGCGTCCGGGGGGATGGCGAAACGGTCAATCGACTTCGGCGCGGCCTTAGCGGCCGGGGCTTTCGCGGCGGGCTTGGTCTGCTGAGCGAAGCTGGCGGAGCCGGCACAGAGCAGGGCGAGGAGGAGGACGGTGGTGGTCTTCATGGTTTTGGAAAATCAGAGGGCGCTGCCGTGCGTCAGTGCAATCGTGCGGATCGCGGCGAGCGGCTTCTCGTATTCGTCGAGCGCGGCGACGTAGTCTTCGCGGGCCTTGTCCGCGCGCTGGAACGCCGACTCCGTGGACGACTTGGTCTTGTCGAGGTTCGACTGGGCTTTGGCTTCCATGTCTTCGGCGGAGGCGAGTGACGCCGAGGTGATGCGGATCTGTTCCTGCAGGAACTGTAGTTCGCGGATGTCGATATTCGGCTGGGAACGGAGCAGCGCGAGCTGGGAGCGGAGGGATTCGAGGCTGCGGCGGAGGCGGGTCACGCGATCTGACTCACGGGTGACGTTGGACTGCGCGCGGTTGACGAGCGCTTCGGCCTTCGCCTTGTCCTCGAGCGAGCGTTTGTATTCGTCGAAGCGCAGTTTCGTGCGCGGGTAGTTGGCGGCGGACATCAGGCGGACCACGCCTTCCTTCGTCACATAGGGCAGCTGATAGCGGCGATTATCGATGCGCAGGATATATTTCTCACCCGGCTGATCGTAGATGATCGGCAGCGTCTGGGGAGCGTCCGGGTCGGCGGCCTGCGCTGGGGCTATCCCAAGCAGGAGCAGGCAGAGCAGGGCGGGGAGAGCCTTCACGGGTCAGTGATAGCCTGCGTCGCGGGGGCAGTCAAACCGCCTTCTGCAGGCGGCGACCGGCGACGTGACGCGCGATCAGCTGGCGAACCTCGGCACGGACCGTCACCCCATTTTCATCGGCCAGCCACAGTTTGAGTAAGCCGGCGTAGAAGCACAGTGTCTCGCGGGCGGCTAAGGCCGGGTTGAGGTCGGCGGGTGCCTGTTTCATCCGGACGGCTTCCCCGTAGAGTTCCGACACTTCACTCAGGAAGAGCGAGCTGGCCGACATCAGGTCCTGGCGAACGCTGGCGAAGGCACCGACGTATTCGCATTTCCAGAGCATGACCTCGTAGGTCTCCAGCGCTTGCTGGTCGGTGCGCAGGCGATCAAGGGCTGCCTGCAGGCCAGCCTCGAGCCGTTCCAGGGCGTCCCCCGTCCGGAAGTCGTCGAATCGCAGGAGCGTTCCCGTCTGCTGTCGCACCGCCATGAAGAGGTCGGCCTTGTCGCGGAAGTGCCAGTAGACCGCCCCGCGGGTGACGCCGGCCTCCTTGGCGACCGTTTCCAAGGATGTGTTCGTGACCCCTTCGCGGCTGAAAACCTGTCGGGCGCAGGTAACGATTCGGTCACGGGTGAGGGCCGCTTCTGCTTTGGTCTTGCGAGCCATGGTCGGGCAAATAGATTTACATACATGTCTGTATGTAAATCTCGCCCTGTCGAGGGTCTTCTCTGTGCGGTCTTGGTGCTCGGCCTGTTCGGTTGTCGCCAAGAGTCAGCCATGCCGCCTTCCGGGCCATTGCCGGTGGCGGTCCTGACGGTGACTTTGGCGGACATCGCCCAGACGGCGATTGCGCCCGCGCAGACCGAAGGCGTGCGCGAGGTCGAAGTGCGCGCCCGGGTGACTGGCATCTTGCAGACGGTCAATTACGCCGAAGGCGCCCAGGTGAAGGCCGGCGATCTCCTTTTCCGGATCGATCCGGCGACTTATGTCGCTGCCCATGCGTTGGCTGTGGCGCAACTCGCACAGGAGACTGCGCGGGCGCAGCAGGCGACCGATGAGGCCGCCCGTCAGGCCGAGCTGCTCCGTCAGAAGGCCGCAAGTCGTAAGGAAGCCGACGACGCTCAGGCCTTGGCCGCAGCCGCGAAGGGTGCGCGCGATGCCGCCGCCGCGCGGGCCAGCCTTGCTAAACTCGACCTGGATTACTGCGAAGTTCGCTCGCCCGTCGCCGGCATCGCGGGTCGTCGCCTGCTTACGGAGGGCACTTTGGTCACTCCGACCGGACCGGACGGACTACTCACCACCATCGTGAACGCCGACGAGGTCTGGGCGCGCTTCGGACTTTCCGAGGATGATTTCCATCGTCTCTTCGCCGCCGGGGCCAAGTCCGCCCAAGGTGCCGAAGTCACGCTCCTGCTGCCTAACGGCTCCGCTTATCCTGTGCGCGGCAAGATCGACTTCGCCTCGCCCCAGGTCGACACCCGACTGGGGACGGTGCAGCTCCGCGCCCGTTTCGCCAACGCCGATGGTGGCTTGCTCGCGGGCCAGTTCGTCCGCGTCCGCGTGACCGGGGGTAAGGCTAAGGACGCCACCCTCGTGCCGCAGCTTGCCCTCGTCCAAGCTCCGTCGGGACGTTCCGTCTTTGTCATCGGTGCGGGTGATCGCGCCGAGGCCCGTCCGGTTACCTTGGGCGAAGCCCAGGGTTCGAATATCGTCATCCTCACTGGCTTACGTCCCGGCGACCGCGTCATTCTTAACCAGCTGCACAAGCTGCGCCCGGGCTCCCCGGTCGTCGTCGCTCCGGCCAAGAAGTAAATGGGCTGGGACTTTTTCATCAAGAGGCCGATTTTCTCGGCCGTCCTCTCGCTCATCATCGTCCTGGTGGGCGGCCTTGCGCTGCAGAACCTGCCGCTGTCGCAGTATCCGCAAATCGCACCGCCCACCGTGACGGTCGTGGCGAGCTACCCGGGAGCCTCGCCAGAGTCGCTCGTCAATAATGTCGCCGCCCCCCTCGAGGAGCAGATCAATGGCGTCGAAGGCCTCCTTTATTATTCGTCCAACTCGTCATCGAGCGGCGCACTCAGTATCACCGTTACCTTTGAGAACGGCGTCGACCCGGACATGGCGACCATCCTCGTGGCCAACCGCGTCAAGCTCGCTGAGCCGCGCCTGCCGGAGGAGGTCCGTCGTCTCGGTGTCATCACCAAGAAGCGCTCGAACGACATCCTCATGTCGGTCTCGATTGTCTCACCCAATGCCAGTCGCGACTCCGTCTTCCTAAGCAACTTCGCATCCTCGGTTGTCGTCGAGGAACTCAAGCGCCTCCCCGGCGTCGGCGATGCGGGCGTCTTCGGCTCCCGCGACTACGCGATGCGCGTCTGGCTGCGGCCCGACCGCATGGCTGCGCTCGGTGTCACCTCGGGTGAGGTCGTCCGCGCGATCCGCGCTACGAATACCCAATACGCCGTCGGCCGCCTCGGCCAGGAGCCTTCGGTGGACGCCGCCTTCGTGGTGCCCGTCGTGGCCCGCGGGCGCCTTTCGACCCCCGAGCAGTTTGGTGATATCGTTCTGCGCTCCAGCTCCGCCGACGGTGTGCTCCGCCTAAAGGATGTCGCCCGCGTGGAACTCGGTTCCCAGAGTTACGAGCAGCTCAGCATGCTGGATGGCAAGCCTGTGGCTGGCATCCGCGTCTTCCTGCAGACCGGCTCGAATGCCCTCGAGACCGCCGACCGCATCCGCGCGAGAATGGACGAGTTGACCAAGCAGTTCCCGCCGGACGTCGAATACAGCATTCCGTTCGACAC
>JBIILC010000043.1:0-11924 GCA_044232865.1 Opitutales bacterium
TCGCCGTGGGGCGAGAGGGCGTCGAGCTTGTTGAGGACGATGTCGTCGTAGCCACCGTAGCGAAGGGCGTCGGCTTTCTCGACCAAATCAGACCAGCCCACCATGCGCTGGCGGCCAGTGCTCGTGCCGAACTCGAGTTTCGCGAGGGCGCGCTGGAGCGGATGCTCTTCCGGCATCTTCGTCAGGAAGACGTGCGTACCGACCTTCGTGTCGTAGGCCTTGCAGCAGCCGACCGTGTGGATCGCTTGGACCGGGATGCCGGCGGACTGGAAGAACTCCGGCGTGTAAGTGTGTGAGGCCGTAACGTTCGGGGCAAAGCCCGCACGCTTGTCGAGCCAGTAGGCCTGGCCGAACTCACCGATGATGCGGCGGTCGGCAGCGAGGTCGCCGAGAATGCGTTCGCGCACGTCGCCGATCGTGTGGGCGAGGGAGGCGCCAGCCTTCCAGTAGCATTCGAGCACGGCGGCGTGGTCGAACGTGAACGGTTCCTTGCCGGCGAAGCGGGTGAAGTCGAATTCCGCCGCCGTGAAGACGCCGGAGTCGACGGCGCCCTTATTGGCGCGCAGTTCGGCCTCGGTGAGCTTGGCGAAGAGGCCGGACCACTTCTCGGGCGAAAGCTTGCAGACATCGCGCACGATGGAGGCCGCGCGGTTCAGGCGGGCCGAAAGCCGCGTCGCGTAATCGGACTTAGCGCCCAGGAATTCAGAATAGTGAATCTGGAACTGACCGACTTCGTCCGCGTAGGCCGGCGTGATGCCGCGGCCAGTGGAGCCGCGGGCTTCGTGGCCGAGGACGTTGATACGGTAGTCTTCCCAGGCCAGATCGAGGATGCGGTGGGAGACGTCGCTGATCATGCAGCGTTCGTCGATGAGCAGGCGGGAGAGGACCGGGATGCCAATCTTTTCGAGAGGCAACGCTTCCCAGAGGGCCTTGCGCGGGTCGGCGACGACACCGGAGCCGAGGGCGAGGCAAGCGACATCATGTTCGGCCACGCCACCTGGGAGCAGATTGAGTTTCAAGCCGGCGACTGTGTGGCCGGAGTTGGCGCCACCGTTGACCTTGAGGACTGTACCGACCACGTCGCGACGTCCCGTGTGGGCTTGGAGTTCGCGGACGATTTCGGGGATGAGGCGGCCCTTGCCTTCGTCGCCCATGCTGATGCCGACATCGGCGATGAGGTTGCTCTTAAAGGGAGTGAGTGCCATGGGCAGGAAAGGGGAGGCGGGCGGGGGAAGCCGTCCGCAAGAGGGTGAAGGCGGAGGTGAGGCTTAGGCCGTTGCACCCTTCTGGCGTTCGTAGAAGTCGTTGATCTTCTTGGCGACGTCGCGGTAGCCCGAGTCAGCCATGTAGATGATCTTGTATTCGTCGACGGCTTCCTTGGGTTTGCCCATCTTCTCGAAGGTGTCGCCGAGGGCGTAGATGATCTCTTTCTTCAGGTCGTTCATCATCTGGACTTCGCTCTTGGCGGAAGTCAGCTGTTCGATGGCGAGGTCGAATTTTCCGCCTTGAGTGAAGGCGAGGCCGATGGCGAGGAGGGCCGGCTGGCGGAACTTCGGGTTACGCTGAGCGTACTGGAGCTGCTGGACGGCGTCTTCGAGGCGATTGGCGGCAAGGAGGAGGGTGCCGAGCTCGTAGCGATAGCCGAAATCGTTCGGGTAGCGTTCGACCAGCGCGATGGAGGTCTTGAGGCGGAAGTCGTTGAGCTCGGTCTCGTTCTTGGCGAGGGCATCCTTGCTGGCGGCGTCGGCCGGGTTGGCGACGATGGCCTCGCGGAGCTGCTTGGAGTTGCGCTCATAACGACGGATGACGAGGTCGCTTTCCTGGCGTTCAAGGGAGGTGTCGGCCTTGCCGAGGGTCGTCAGGCGGCCGCGCTGCAGCCAGGCGATCGAGCTGTCGAGGTCTTCGGCGATGAGGAACATGCGAACGATATCGCGGTAGAGATCGAGACTGTCCGGGGAAGCCTGAATTTTCTGGGCGAGTTCGGCGGCCTGAGCAAGGGCGGTGGCCGAGTCCGTGACGGTGCGGGCGGACTGGTCGAGGCGGAGGGCTTCGTCCTTGTCTTTGAGCTTGGACTGGAAGTCGCCTTTGTCTTCCCAGTTGCCCTTCTTCATCGTCTTATTGACCGAGGCCTTGCGGACGGCTTCCTGGAGGTCGCCGTTGCCGGGAAAGAGTTTCAGACCCTTGTCGGCGGCGTTCAGGGCGTTGTCATTCTCGCCAGCGGCGATCCAGACATTGGCGAGGTCGACGAAGTGCTGGATTTCCGTGGGCTCGTTGGTGCAGAGCTCTTCGTAGGCGAAAGCGGCGAGCTCATGGAACTCCAGCTTAATGGCGGCGAGGGCGATAGTCTTGTTCGCGTTGGCGTCGATCGGCTTCTTGGCGAGGACTTCTTCGGCGGCGGCGATGGCGGCGAGCGGGTCGGACTCGACGGACTTGGCGATCTTGCCGGAGGTCAGGGCGCCGGTGATGCCGTCAAAGAGACCTTTCTTGGTTCCGTGGAGGGCTTTCTGGGCCTTGCGGAGGGTGCGACGCACTTCGATGCAGCCCGGATTGCGGACGAGGATACCCGTGAGGACCTCGACGGCGTACTGGGGGTTTGCCTTCAGCTGCTGGTCCGCGGCGGTAATCTGTTTCTGGAGCCGGGGATCGAGCTCGGTAAGGGCGACTTTTTTCATGGAGAAATGGGCTGTTTGACCTGCGAAAACTGACCTTCCAGATGCGGGTGGTCAATCCCTTGGACGCGAAAAACGCAGGTGGCGTCGGAGGGCCGGGCGGAGGGGGTCGGCGATAATCCGACCGACGCAGTCCGTGGCGCCGCAGGCACACGGGTGAAAGAGGCTTTCAGCCAATGAAAACCCATAGTCGAAGGTGATTTCCTCGGCGGCGACGATGGGTCGCAGGGCGGTCAGCCAAGCCATGGATTCCTCTTCGTGCCAGATGAGTTCGGCGTTCGGTTGGCAGGCATGGTTGGCGTGCCGCGAGGGGTTGTCGTCCGAAGAGCCGTCCAACCAGCGCCCCGGGCTGATTTCCAAGGTGTAGATCTTGCCGCCAGGGGAGGCTTCCGAAGGGGGTTCCGTGGCTGTCGGGCCGGAGTAGGGCGCGATGCGTTCGCCGAGTGCGAACTCCCGCTTCGCGAAGAGTCCGAGGCCGGCGATAGGTGAGGGGCGCGACTCGACGTCCGCGGTGCTCATGCCTCCGAACGGAGGTCGCGGGTCATCAGCGCGACGACGCCCGCGCGCGGGTCGAGTCCCTTGTAGAGGATTGCGTGCAGGCAGAAAAGAATGGGAGCTTCGAGGCCTCGGCTGGTCGCCAGCTTAGAAAGGGCTTCGGCAGCGCGGTGGCCTTCGACGGCTTCTTTGCGGGAGGCGAGTGCGGCGAGCGTACCTTGCGGATCTTTGGCCAGTTGTTCGCCCAGCGATCGGTTGCGGCTCCAGGAGCCGTGCGCGGTGGCCATCAGGTCGCCGACGCCGCCTAGACCTAGGAAGGTTTCGGGGCGAGCGCCCAGGGCCTCACCAAGGCGGGCCATTTCTTGTAAGGAGCGTGTGAGCATCGCGGCTTTGGCGTTGGAGCCGAGGCCGAGGCCGTCGCAGAGGCCAGCGCCCAGCGCGTAGACGTTCTTGAGCGTACCGCCGATCTCGACCCCGATGAGGTCAGTCGAAGTGTAGGCGCGTAGCGTTGGTCCGCTCACGACGGCTTGGACATCCTTAAGAAGCGCGTCGTCCGTAATCGCGGCGAGCACGAGCGCGGTCGGGAGTCCGCGGGCGACTTCGTCGGCGTTGCTCGGTCCGCTGAGCGTGCCGACGGGGATTGTGCCGAAGGCGTCGGCCATCATCTCGGACGGGCGTCGCAGCGTGGTGAGATCAAGGCCTTTGCAGAGCGAGATGGCCATCTTGGTCGATGAGCCGCGGACGGCTGGTCCGATGGACTTGAGTAATTCCGGCAGGCCTTTGGAGGGGCAGGCGAGGAAGACTAGGTCGGCGTCCATTAGTGCCGGGAGAGGTTCGAGTCCGATCTGAATCGAGTCGTCGAGGCGGTGTCCAGGCAGGTATTCCTTGTTCTCACGCGAGGTGGCGAGGGCGAGGGCCTGTTCGGCGCGACGTGGGACGAGCGTGACGGTCTGGCCTTGGCGGGCGAGGTGGATGGCCATCGCGGTTCCCCATCCGCCGGCTCCGAAGATAACGCAGTTCATTTGGATTTCTTAGCGCGCACCTTGGTGGCCCAGCGGCGGACGGCCGCGACCGCGTCACGGTGCAAGTTGGCTTCTGGTCGGGCGAAGGGCGGTGGTTCGGGCGTGAGGCCGAGTAAGTCGTGGATGACAAGAATCTGGCCGTCGCAGCCGCGACCGGAGCCGATGCCGATCGTCGGGACGGACACCGCCTCGGTAATCTTCGGCATGAATTTCTCGTCGACGCATTCTACCACGATGGCGAAGGCACCTGCCGCGGCCACGGCCTGGGCGTCGATTAGGATTTGTTTCTGATCGGCCGGCGTGAGTCCGCGGCGGCGATACCCGGCGGAGTGGACGCGCTGCGGGAGCATGCCGACGTGGCCCATGACGGGGATGCCAGCATCGACGAGGCGCACGATGGCTGGGGCGAGCGAGGCACCGCCTTCGATCTTCACTGCCTTGACGCCGCCTTCTTGCAGGAACCGGCGGCAATAGCTGAGGAGCTTGGGGAAGCTGTCGTGGGCCAGGCCGAAGGGGAGGTCACCCACCACAAGGGCTTCCGTCTTGGCGCGGGCGACGGCAGCGGAGTGGTGGAGCATCATATCCAGGGTGACGCCGACCGTGTCAGGGAGGCCGAGGACCGTATTGCCCAAGGAGTCACCGACAAGGATAAGGTCGGCGCCGCCGGCGTCCGCGATACGGGCCGTGCTTACATCGTAGGCGGTCAGGCAGACGATGGGCCGGACGCCTTTGAGGGCGCGGAGGGACCGGGTGGTGGACTTCACGCCTTTGGACTTACCCAGAGACGCTCCGCTTGTAAAGCGTGGGTAAAGGGTGTATGCAGGAGACGTGTTGAGTCGCATCGCCAAGCTGTTCCGCAAGCCCGATTACCGGGTCAACGCGTATGCCCATAAGGATCTTTCGGGCGCGACTAAGCTGGCCTGGCATGCGCGCCTTAAGCTGCTCCTGAGCACGCGGCGCGGATTGGATCATGCGGCAGAGACGCCGGAAATCTGGGCCCGTCATCGCAAGTGGGTCCTGCTCGCAATGGCCTTGGTGTCCGCATGGGTGCTGGCCGAGAGCGCTATCGCCTGGAATTTCTTCGAGGGCTGAGTGACCGCAGTCGCCCCGATCAAGACTGTTTAAAGCCAAAGAGGTCGATGCCGAGCTGCTTGGCGCGGGCGATGACGGCTGGCTTGTCGATGAGGATGACCGCATCCGCTTCGAGTGCGGCTTTCGTCACGCCGCCTTCGGCCATGCTCTCGAGCGTCTTGACGCCGAAGCAGGGGACGTCGAAGCGCCAGTCTTGGGCGTGCTTCGCTGTCTTAACGAGGAGCATTTCTTTGCCGCCGGTCTGCGTGCAGCGGCGGAGCATGTTGTCGGTGCCCTCGAAAGCTTCGACGGCGATCACCGTGCCCTTGGCCGTGACAACGGACTGACCGACGTCGAGCCGGGCCATCTCGCGGGCCATGCGCGTACCGAATTCGAGCTGGTCGTCGCCGATACCGCAGGCCCAGCCGGTCATGCAGCCTGGCGTGGCGAGGTGGTCTTCCAGAAAGATGCGCGCATCGAGCATGCGGACGCCGACTTTCTCGATTTCGACGGAGATGGCGCCGAAGATGGTCTCAGCGTTGCGTTCCTTGAGTGAGGCCATCAGCGCGATGAGCTTAAGGTCAGGAACCATGCCCGTGAACAGTTTGCGCGGGGTAACCTGTCCGGCCATCACGGCACCGGCGGCACCGAGTTCTTTGAGGGCGTCGAGCATCTGGCCGAGCTTGCCGACGGGGATGGCACAATGGTCGGCGGGGGCGAAGGTGGCGATGAGGGCCGGTTCGGTCTCTTCTTCAAAGGAGATTAACTTCACCTTGGCGCCGCGGGCGCGGGCACACTCGATGAGCAGGGCGGGGTAGCGGCCCTTGCCGGCGATGACCGCCACGGTCTGCGTGGGGTCGAAGCCCGGGGGGAGGAATCGCGAGGCTGACGCCATGGGGGCAGTGTTTCGGCGGAAGGGCTCGGGCTCAAGCCTGCTTTGGGTTGCCACCCGCGGTCGGCCGGAGCGTAATGCACTATGCCTGCTGCCATCGGCATCCTAGGTGGGACTTTTGATCCTCCGCATGCGGGCCATGTGGCGGCGGCCGTGGCTGCGCATAAGCAGCTCGGTTTGGACGAGGTCCGCATTATTCCGGCGGGACAGGCACCGATGCGTACGGGCGCGCCCGTGGCCTCCGCTGCCGAGCGTGCGACGATGTGCCGCCTCGCCTTTGCGGATTGCCCGTGGGCTGTGATTGATGAGCGAGAAATTCATCGCGAGGGCACCAGTTGGTCCGTTGAGACTGCCCGTGAATTAGCCAAAGAATTTCCCGAGGCCCTGCGGGTCTGGGTCCTCGGGGCCGATCAGTTGGCCAGGCTGGATCGATGGAAGGATGTCGCCGAGCTGTGCAGTCTGGTAGAATTTGCCGTGCTGTCACGTGATGGTATCTCGACCGTGCCCCCGCCGGCCATCGCGGCGCTCATTCGCCTGACCGTGTTGAAGGCTCCGGCGGTGCAGGTTTCCTCCACCGCCCTGCGCGAGGCCCTGCGCCGCGGTGATTCGCCCCGAAACGGCTTGCCCCTAGGGGTCGCTCGCCACATCGATGAGCGCTCCCTTTACCAAGCCTGACCATGTCCGCCCTTAAAAAGAAGACCAAGAAGACCTCCGCCAAGCCTGCCGCCAAGGGTCGCCCTGCTGGCAAGTCCGCCAAGCCTGCTGCTCGTTCGGTCCGCCCGGCCCGGCGCGTCATCCCGGCCATTCCCGCTTTGAAGGCCAAGAGCCGTGGCGAGAAGACCGCCTCCAAACCGATGGTCGTCATGCCGAAGATTCCGGCCCACCTTATCGCTGCCGTGCGTGCTTTGGACGACAAGAAGGCTGTCGAAATCCGGGTTCTCGAGATGGGCCAGATTTCTTCCATCGCTGATTTCCTCGTGATCGCCACCGGTACATCCGAGCCTCACCTGCGTGCCCTGCGTATCGCCCTCGAGCATGCGCTGGATGATGTCGGCGTGACTTCCCGCTCCGAATCCCAGCGTGATAGCGGCTGGACGGTCGTGGATGCCTTCGACGTCCTCTTCCACGTCTTCCGCGACGATATTCGTAAGAGCTACGCCTTGGAAGCGCTCTGGAAGGACGGACTGGATATCCCCGTCTCGGCCATTCTGAAAGCCTGAGCGGAAAGGGTGCACTCGGTGGTGGTAGTGGGCAGGATCGAACTGCCGACCTAGGGCTTATGAGTCCCTCGCTCTAACCAACTGAGCTACACTACCGAAAACCGAGTTCGGTTAGTCCAGCCAAGCCCCCTTAGTTCGTCAAGCCGATTGAGGCTTAGAGGCGGACGGGCAGGAGGACGAAGAAGCAGAGCATCCAGAGGGCCAGGCTGAGGAAACCGAGGACGATCACGAGATTTCCCTGGGTTTGGCGGATGTCGGACAGGCCTTCCTGCTCGAGGATCTGACCGAGTTTCCGGACGAACAGGATCGGCAGGAGCGCGGCCGGCGTGGTCGTGAAGCTGAGCAGGATGAGCAGCATCGTCCGCGAAATCTGGCGGTCGCTGTCCAAGATATAGATCACGTAGATCAGCAGCGCAAAGAGAGGCGGCAGGAGGAAGGTCGAGCCGCACCAGAGGTAGCCTTCGCGCACGGTTCGTTCGAGCGATTCACCGGCTTCGTTGCGGGCGGCGTCCGGAGTGAGCGCTTGACCGAGTGGCAGTTCCGCCCCGGGCGGAGGCGGCGGAGCGTCGGGGTCGAGGCCGGAAGCGTCCGTGGAAGAGACCGAGGTCGTGCGGCTGAGCCCGATGGCCCGGAAATAGTCGCGCACCGTCATCCAAGATCCGTCGACTTCGATGTTATGGAGTAGGCTGATTTCGCCGGCGCGGAGCATCTCGCTCACGCGCACGAGCGGGAAGGGGCCGGTGATGGCGCCTTTCCAGCGGAGGCGGAATTGGGTAGGGCGTGACATCGTTCAGAGATCTCGTCCTTGGAGGAGTGTTTCCCAGCCACCTTCGGGGGCGATTAGGCCTTTGGGGATCACGGCGGCCTGCGCGGCTTCGGCGACCGTTCCCGGATAGCGTAGGAGTGGAGTGAGGGGCGCAGCTTCGGCGACACGCTTCACCTCGCCGTCGTCGCCGACGCGGAAGAGCACCGTGGCCTTGCCTTCGTTATCGAGGCCGTAGATGGCGCTACCCTTAATCGTCTCGCGCAGCTCAGGCTTGCCGTCGCGGCCGACCCAGCCAGCGAAAATCAACTTACGATTACGCAAGTTGGCGAAGGTCGCGCGCCAGAAGCGGGCCTCTTCAGTGTAGCCGGCTCCACCCGGGGGAGTCAGGAAGGCGCGTAACTCCGGTTGGAGATCGGCCCACTTCTCCTTGAAAAGAAAATCGTAGGGGCGGAGCGCGTTCTGAGTGATACGGCGCAACTGTTCGGCATCGCGCTGGGCGGACGGAGAGAAGAGCAGCCCCCAGACTTCCGGACGGGTGGTCGCGAGCTTATAGAGTTCCTGGAGCTGGTAGGCACGCAGTTCGGGGTAGCGCGAGTCGCTCCGCCGGACGCGGTCCATCGTGCGGATGAGTGGTTCGAGTAGCTTGCCCGAATTGGCGTCCTGGAAACGGCTGACCTGACGGATGAAATCCAGTTCGTTGATTGCCGTCGGGGTGGCAATCTCTTCGCCGGCGCGCACTCCGTTATTGAATTCACGGCGACTCCAGGTGGTCTCGACGATGACCCCTTCGCGGGTGAGCTCCTTGGCTTTCTGGCTAAGCTCAACGCCATCGGTGATGTTTCGCTTCGATTCGACAATATCGCCGGTCACGTAGACGGTCCGGCCCGCCGTGATTCCGCGGACGGAATAAAGATTAAGCGTATACCGGCGGAGCGAATCAGCCAAGGAGGTGTCAGAGAGGGTACGTAGGCCGCGTTGTTCGACGTCGGTCAGCGTTGCTGGATTGAAGATGCCAGAGGGGTCGGCCGTGGCAGCGGCGTCCCACATCGCGCCGACGCGAGGGGCGAGGGCCGAGCGGGGGAGGGCCTGTAGGGTGGGCGCGCGTGAGTAGACGAAGGAGGCGCGGGAACTCAGGTCAGATTTTTCGCCGGCGGTATTCGCGGCGGTGTCGGCGAGGGCGGTGAGATAGCCCGCCAGGTCAGCGGCCTTGCCAAGGCTCTTGAGCGCGGCAATCGTCTTACGTTCGCCGGAGAGACGCAGTTCGGCCCGGTCGGCGGCGGCTAAGGCAGAGTCGAGGTCCTTGTCCTTCGCATCGGTCAAGGTCTTGAGCAGGAGTCGGAGACGTTCGAGGGCTTCGGCCGCCTTGGTGAGATCAGTGACGTTGTCGTCGCCCATCGCCTTGTTGAGCACGGCGATCTGAGTGGCGACATCGTTGCGGGTGCGGTCCAACATCTGCCGGCAGGCGGAGAGCAGCTCTTCGGGCTCGGGAAGGATGGCCTTGAGCTTGGTCTGGAGGGTGCCTCCCACCTGGTTTAACTCTAGAAGGTATTTGTTGGCGCGGCTTTCGGTCTCAGCGACGTTGCCCAAGGTCAGCCCCTGCTTACGACGATCGGCTAGGGCCAACGCTTCGAGTCGGAGGCGCTGCTCGTCGGCGTTCTGGGTGGTCAGGCGTTGCCGGAGCGGAACCGTCTGCGCTTTGCGGGCAGCTTGGTCGGCGGCGGAGATGCCCCCGCGTTCGAATTCATCCAGCGCCACGAGCGCCGCGGGGTGATCGTAGAGTTCGATGAGACGGGAGGCTTCGGAAAAGCGGTCGCGGGATTCTTCTTCCTGCGTCTTGAGGATGTTCCAGTAGACTACCCCGGCGATGATCAGTAGCAGGCTGGCGACCCAAGAGGTCGTCATCACCATGTAGCGTCGGTTCAGGCGGGCCCGGGTGTTCTGGCGGAGTGCACGGCCTTCGCGCAGGATGCCCTCAGGTAGGCGTTCAGCCTGCGGGGTCGCGCGTTCGAGCCAGGAGCTGAGACGCACGATGAGGATGGCGGGAGAAGAGCCGCGGGCGGCTTCCTGCTGCAGGATCGCCCATTCTTCATTCAGGCCTTCGATCGTGGCGCGCAACGTCGCTTCGGCTTCGGCTACGGCGGCCAGTTCGCCGGCCCAGGCTTCAAGTTCGACGACCTCGGCGGAGACTCCGTCGGAAAGTGTGAGCTGATGGTCGCGCTCGAGCGAGCGGACGCGACCCAACGAGGCGGCGCAGGCTTCCCAGTGTCCGCCCGCCCGGGCTTCAGCGGCGTCGGCGACGAGGGTCGTGACTTGTTGGCCGGCCTTGGAGCGGAGCCAGGCCACGCGACGGGCCAGGGCGTCATCCCAGCGGGGTTCGTCGGCGAGGTCGTTCGCGCCGAAGCGTTCCATGCGGTTCATCAACTCGACAGCTTCCTCTTCGCGGCTTTGCGCAAAGAAGTTTGCCACTTTGCCGAGCGACTCCCGGAGGAACTTGGCGGAGAGACGGGCGAGTTCGGAGCGAGCGTTGGGATCGTCTGGATTGATGCGGACGATCGAGCGCAGAACGGAGAGCGCGCGGTCTTCCTCGCGGCGGCGGATGGCGTCGCGGTAATCGCCGTAGAGCGGGTGGCTTTCACCAATCTCACGACCGTAGAGGCTTTCGACGGCGAGGACGTGCTGACCGTCGAGCGGGAAACCGGCGGGCAGGCCGCGCTCTCGGCAGAGGGCGTGCCATCGTTCGGATTCCGCGAAGCTCAGCAGGGCGCAGAGGCCCAGCAGATCGGGGTCGGACTCCGCGGACTGGAAGGCGGCGTGCTCGTTGCCGCTGCGCACGAGCGTCGCACACTGTTCGAGACGTTCGCGGGCGCGCAGGCAGAGTGTGGAGTATTCGCCGGCGAGGGAACGCGCCTCCAGGTCAGGGGTCCCGAGCTCGAGCTGACCGCGGATGCGGGCGATGAGGCGTTCGACCTGCATGGATCAGCGGAACTCTAGCAATCGAGGGCCGGCGGCACCGTTGGCATCGATGGCTTGAATTGACCACGGAGCACCGGCCTGCATGAGCTTACCTTCCTTGAAGAGTTTCCGGCGTTGGGCGACGATTTCGTAGGGCGGCGTGCCGGGTCCTTGTTTGCTTTCGAGCCGGATGATGTCGGTCTCGAGGACGGAGCGCGTGGCGCGAATCGACGGGAGGTCGCGGTCGGGGAATTCGTGGCCTTCCGGATAAAGTCCAATCGAGCCTTTGGTCCAGATGAAGGCGTTG
Source organism: Opitutales bacterium (assembly GCA_044232865.1). Classification (GTDB taxonomy): domain Bacteria; phylum Verrucomicrobiota; class Verrucomicrobiia; order Opitutales; family UBA953; genus UBA953. Next base: position 11,395 of record JBIILC010000043.1, read on the forward strand.
ACCGCGCTTTCGGCCCAAGGAGCGGGGCGGATGACCCCCGTGTCGGCGTCGAGCAGCAGGGCATCTGGACCGAGGTTCAACGGCTGAAGACTCTTGAGGTCTCCGATGAGTGCGAAGCACTGACGATCGCCTTTCGGCAGAATCACTTCGATCAGACGATTAGCGCCGGCGCGGGCGCCTTCGCCGTTGGGGAAGTTTAGCGACACTTCGTTACGACGGCTGCTCAGCCCGATGCCGATGGCCGGAAGTTTGCCGGGTTCGGAGGTCGATTCGATCCAGGTGGCCTGCGGCGAGCGGCGGATCTCGCCGTTGAGGTATTTCGACTGGTCGTCGCGTAGGTGCGGAGAGGTGAAGGCGAGAAGGCGGATGCGGATCTGGACGGATTCGCGCAGGGTCGCGCCGGAAGCCTCGACGAACTTGGCCACGGCGTCGGCCGCGGAGGGGGAGAGCGTGAAGTCGGCCTGCGACGGGGAATTGGATCCAGATTCGCCAGTCCGCCACTCGCCTGGGATAATCATCGTCGGCCGCAC
>JBIILC010000073.1:0-6861 GCA_044232865.1 Opitutales bacterium
GCGGCCCAAGCGGACTTACCGAGGAGCGCGGAGGCTTCGGCGAGGAGTCGGAGGAGGCGCAGGGTTTCAGGGGGGTTGAGCAGGCCGACGGCGGCGGGGCCGGAAGCGTTGATGAGCCAGGCGGCCTTAGCGCCGGTGCCGGTTTCTTCGCGCCACGTTACCGCGGGTGTCAGCGGCGTCTGCGTTTCCAGCTGGAGCGGGCGATCCTCGCCTTCGAGCCAGGTGGGGGCTCCGGTCCATTCGTCGCGCCAGCTTTTCCAGCGTCCAGCGATGGCGGCGGGCGGCGGGAGGATGGCGGCTTCTTCGAGGGAGAAAATCAGGTGATGGGCTAGGCGGTTATCGCGCTGCGTGTAGTCGAGTCCGCGTGCGACGAAGCGCGAGAGCACGCACCAGTTCTTGTCGCCCGCTTCGAGCAGACGGAGCGTGAACGTCTCGCCTTCGGGGCGTTCGTGGGGCGTGCCGACGGACTCGAGTAACTGGACCAGGCGGTCCGGGATGGCGCGGTGGCGGGCGACGGTGCAATAGCCGCTCCGGCCAGGCGTGAGTCCCTGCGACGCAGACGTGAAGATAAGTTGGAGGGGCATCAGCGGGAGGTGGTTTCGGACGAGGGGAACATCGCCGGCGAGGCGAGGTGCATCAGCCAATAGAGGGGTTCTTCGACGTGGGCCGGCACGAGGCGCTGGGGGTCGGGGGCGATGCGGCCTTTGTTCAAGCCAGCTTGGATCATCACCGGGGAATGTCCGAACGAGGTCGCCGCGAAGTAGCTGATCTGTTCCGCGAGCGATTCGGCCGAGGCGACGAGCCCGGGGCAGAGTGCGATGAGCACCTCGCGCACGCGGGCGGAATTGCGGGCGATGGCGGCAAGGTCGAGGGCGCCGGATTTGACTACTGGTTCGAGCGGGGAACTCAGGAGCTTCTCCCAGGTGTCGCACTTGCCGACGACGAAGGCGAGTGGGGTCTTGATGCGTTCATCTTGCGCGAGTCCGAGGACGCGTTTCATGCGGGTCTCCATCTCGGACAGGATACTATCCTGCTGGTCGACGCGTCCCTTGAGGGTGAGTTGCGGATCTTCGACGCCGACGAGCTTCGACTTGAAGCGCGCGTTGGCGGTGGGATCGAAGAGGAAGATTAGCCCGCTCGAGGTCGCGACGTGCATGGCGCCGGGCGAGTCATGGATATCGATGCCCGGCTCGAAGTGTTCGCCCGCGTTATCGTAGAGGATGACCGAGGTCTCGTTGCGCTGTTGGCCTGGGCGGCTGATAGAATAGATGAACGGACGGGGCAGGGAGACCATCCGGCCGAGGCGGGGAAGCTTCTCGTAGGTCGCGCCTTCGAGGGCCGTCTTACCGAGCAGCGCGTCTTCTGGCGTGGCCGCAGAGAAGAGCGTATTGCGCATCTGGTTGAGCAGCATATTTCCGCTGGGGTCGCCATCCTTGAAGGCTAGGTTGAAATCCTCTGGCAGGCGGTCCTGCAAGGTGCGCGTGAGCACCGCGAGGTAGTAGGACTTGCCGGCGCTGGGGGCGCCGATGAGCGAAATGATGCGGTGCGGACGATCGAGGTAGCCGGGCGGAAGCTGGCGGCGGCAATGCGGGCAGGCGATGTCAGTGCACGCGAGGCCCATCGGGTCGACGGCAAGGCCTTGATCGTTAAAGCGGGTCGGTTGGAAACGCAGGCGCACATCGGAGCCGAGGATCGGGTCGCCGCGCAGGTCTTCGTGGACCGCGATGCTCAGCGCGTCACCGGCGTCGAAGCGCGTCCAGCAGACCGGGCAGAGGTGGGCGCCGCGATTCTGTTCGGCAGCGAGTAGTGCTTTGCCACTCGGACGGATGGGCGCTTCTTCCTGCGGAGAGAGCAGCGGGGCGATCTGCGAAAGACTGAAGCCGACTTCGAGTCCCTGCGGCGTGCAGGCGAGGGTGTCGGTCGCCCGGCCGAGTTCTTGGGCGACGTCGAGGAGACGTTGCGGAGGGAATTCGCCGAGTTGCTCGCCGGTCTGGGCGTCGAAGAGGACCCAGAGGTCGGTGCGGATGAAGGTGAAGTTCTGCTGCTCGGCTGGGGCGGCGACCAAGAGGGCGGAAGGCAGTTGGATTGTCGTGGCTTCGGAAATCTCGAGGCGCTGACGGAGGGGAGCTCCATTGACGAGGGCCGAACCTTGGTCGGAGGGTTCTAGGGCGACGGCTTCTCCGCTTTTGACCAAGGAAAGGGACGGGTTAGCTCCATCTCCGGGCAAGGAGGCAGGTAGGCTATCAATGAGTCCCCGGGCTCCGCTGAGGCAGTCTACCCAGGAGAGGGTGGGGTTTTTCTTGCTGGAAGTGAACATCGGCTCCGAGGTGGGGTCTGAAATAGGTTGATTAGGGAGGGGGAATTGTAAAGATATGTCACCACGATTATGGGTCGATTCCGACCCGTTTTCTCCACCCCTCTTAATTCACCCTTAATGGAGACCGAAGCCGACCAGTCTGCATTGGACCGCGCCCGTGAAGGTGATCTCTCGGCTTACAACGAATTGGTCCTGAAATATCAGGGCCGCATCTTCGCCAAAGTCTTCTCCTTGTTGCGTAACCGTCAGGACGCGGAGGAGATCACCCAGGACACTTTCATTCGGGCCCATCGCGTGCTGGCTTCTTTCCGGGGTACGGCGACTTTCTCGACTTGGATTCATCAGATCGGCACGAATCTGGCCCGTAACCGTTACTGGTACTGGCGCCGTCGGAAGCGTGATCAGTCCATGTCCCTTGATGCCGACCTTGGCGACGATCCTGGCGCCACCCTCCATGACATCCTTTCGGACGGCGCCCAGGGCCCCGGCCACGAGGCCCAGCATAATGAATTCGTTAACAAAGTTGCCGAATGCATGGAACAATTGAAGCCGGAACACGCTCGTATCCTGACGATGCGCAATGTTCGCAATATGTCCTATGAAGAGATCGCCGAAGACCTTGGCCTCTCCATCGGTACCGTTAAAAGCCGCATTAACCGCGCCCGCGAAGCCTTGCGCGAACTCATGGGAGAGGAGTTCCGCGGATGAGTTCCTCTGAATTCGAATCCCTGGTCGCCGCCTTCCTCGAAGGTAATGCCTCCGAGCCTCAGGTCGCCCGTCTGCGTTCCGCCCTCGGTCAGTCCCCTGAGCTCCGCGCTAGGTTCCAGTCGCGTGTCCGCCTTCATAGGGCTCAGCTCAGCTTCCTGAGCCGTCGCGAAGAGCGTTCGATTTCCGGCGTGATGGTCTGGTTGCATGCCTTCGGGCAGCGCATGGGTCGTTCTTTCGCGCACCTCTGTCTGCTCGCGCTAGTCTTCGTCGAGTTGCAGGTGACCATCCCGGCCGAATACTCCGGACTGCTTTCCTATGTGGATGCTCCGGCAGCCGAAGAACAGGTCTTACCGGGCACCGAGGCACCCCTCCGCCTGCTGACCGATGCGGTCCAGGACTTTGATCTCTCTCAATCGGTAGAGGGTTCTGAGCTCACGATGCCCAACTTCGTGATGCCAGATATGGCCATGCCCACCGACGAGCCGACGGCCGTCGAGGTCTGAGCCTAATCCTGCCTTGCTTCCTGCGTCCCGTGACGGTCAATTGACGCACGGATGAAGGCCGGAAACCATAGGACCGAGGTACGCCTGAAGGGTATCGCCGCCGCTCCGGGAGTGGCCCGTGGCCCCGTCTACCCGTTGATGCGGGGCATGGCCATCGTCTCCTGTGAAAAGGTCGCCGATCCCGAGGCCGAAATCCGCCGTCTCGAAGCCGCCTTGGCGGCCACCCACCAGGAGATCTCGCAACTTCGCGACGACGTCGCCCGTAAACTCAACGAGTCCGAGGCCTCGATCTTCGACGCGCACCTGCTGGTCCTCGATGACGTCGCCCTGATTGACGATGTGAGCAAGGAGGTCCGTCGCAGTGGTTTCAATGTCGAGTTCTGTTTCCAAGAGGTCGCCCAACGCTACATCGAAATCTTCGAGAAGATGGATGACGACTTCCTGCGCGAGCGGGCGTCGGACATCCGCGATGTGACCGGCCGCGTGCTCGATCAACTGCTCGGTACCCAGCCCGAACGCGTCGGCCAGGCCGCGCAGGCCCACGTCGTCGCCGCAAGTGACCTGACCCCTTCGGACACCGCTGGTCTCCATGACGGCGGTGTGCTGGCGTTCGTGACCGAAGGGGGTGGCCGGACCAGCCACTCCGCGATCATGGCCCGTTCGCTCGACGTCCCTGCGGTCGTCGGGGTGAAGGGGTTGATGGAAGCCGTGCAGGAAGGTGATGTCGTCCTCGTGGACGGCGAATCGGGCCTCATCATTATTAACCCGACGCCCGAGACGATCGAAGGCTATCGCGACAAGGAGCAGGCTATCCGCACTCGCCGCGACCGCGTGCTCTCGGAGGTTGCCTTGCCTGAACTCACAACGGATGGCGACGCGTTCTGCCTGCAGGCCAACATTGGCGACCCCGCCGAGATGGAGGATGCCTTGGCCTACTGCGCCCGCGGCGTTGGCCTCTACCGCACGGAGAACCTCTACCTCCGTCTCGACGGCTGGCCCGATGAGCAGGTCCAATATGAGGAATATGTCGCTGTCGTGCAGGCGGCCAAGGGCCGTCCGGTGACTTTCCGGACGCTCGACCTCGGCGGCGACAAGCGTCTCGGCGACCTCGCCGACGAAGCTAACCCTTTCATGGGTTATCGCGCGGTGCGTCTCTGCCTTGAACGTCCCGATGTCTTCCGTCCGCAGCTGCGCGCCCTCATTCGCGCTGCGGCGCACGGGCCGGTGCAGGTGATGTTCCCGATGATCTCCGGCGTCGAGGAGCTGCGTCGCGCCAAGGAGATCTTTCGCGACGTCGAAGCCGAACTCTCGCTTGAAGGTGTTCGCGCCGCCGAGCCTGTCCGCCTCGGTGCGATGATTGAGATTCCGTCCGCCGCCGCCGTGGCCGATGAGCTCGCCGTCGTGGCTGACTTCTTCAGCGTCGGCACTAATGACCTCGTACAATACCTGTTGGCGGTCGATCGCGGTAATCAGCGCGTCGCTTCGCTTTACGACCCCTGTCATCCGGCCGTGGTGCGTACGCTCATGGTCATCTTCACCGCCGCCCAGAAGCGCGGTATCCCGGTTGCCGTCTGCGGTGAGCTCGGCGGCGATCCGCTGTGGGCGCCCTTGCTCATCGGCCTCGGCGTGCATGAGCTCAGCATGACGCCCGCCGCCCTGCCTGAAGTCCGTTTCGTGCTCCGCCATTCCGCCTCTTCGGAACTTCGCGAACTGGCCGCCAAGGTCGTCGCCTGCGCCGAGGCCGGTAAGACCCGCGCGCTGCTCCAGGATTTCGCCGCCGCTAAACTCAAGTTACGCTGATGTCCCCCCAGATTCCCGCCGCGAACCCGCATGTCGCGGCCATGTCGCCTTACGTCCCTGGAGAGCAGCCGCAGGGCGGGGGATGGGTGAAGTTGAACACCAACGAAAACCCCTATCCACCAAGCCTGCGCTCGCTCGAAGCCATCCGGGCCGCCTTGGTCAATGATGGCGCCGCGCTGCGTCTTTACCCTTCGCCCGACTCCGCCCCTTTGCGTGAGGCTGTCGCGCGCTTCCACGATTTCGACGCTACGCGCGTCGTCGCTGGCAACGGTTCGGACGACATCCTTAACCTGATCATCCGCGCCTATGCCGGCCCTGGTCGCCCGATCGGTATGCTCAACCCGAGTTACTCGCTCTATCCGGTGCTCGCCGCGGCGCAGGCCGCCGAGGTCGTCAAGGTCGAGGTAACAGAGCAGTTGGGCGTGGACGTCGATGCGATTGCGAAGTGCGGCGCGACCGTTTTCTTCCTGACGAATCCGAACGCCCCGCTCGGCGTGGCCTTCACGCCGGACGTCGTCCGTGCCGTCGCTCAGGCCTTCCCGGGCATCCTCGTCGTCGACGAGGCTTACGCCGCCTTCGCTGATGCCGATTGCGTCACCCTCGCCCGCGAGCTGCCCAACGTCATCGTCACGCGCACGTTATCCAAGGCGCACGCGCTCGCCGGGCTGCGCGTCGGCTACGCGCTCTGTCCCGTCGGTGTCGCCGAAATCCTGCATCGTGTCCGCGATAGCTATAACGTCGACCGCCTCGCGCAGGTTGCGGCCGCCGCCGCCCTGGACGATCGCGAGTGGCTCGCTGCCACCGTCGCCCAGGTGCGCATCACACGCGAACGCCTGGCTGCCGCACTCCGCAAGATGGGCTGGCAGGTCAATCCCGCCGCTGGCAACTTCGTGCTCGCCGCACCCGTATCTTCGAAGCGCGCTGCTTCCGTTGAGACTTCGGCGCATTGCTTCGAGTTCTTGCGCGCCCGCAAGATTCTCGTCCGCCGTTTCCCGAACCATCGCCTCACCGAGAAGTCTTTACGTATCTCCGTGGGCACGGAGCAGGAAACTGACGCGTTCCTGCAGGCCGTGGCGGCTTGGATGGAAGGGTGAGGTTGACAATCCCGCCTTCCGCGGGGATTTCTGAGGTATGAGCGCAGTCGTTCGCAAAGCCAGCATCCGTCGGGACACCGCCGAGACCAAGATCGCCCTCGAGGTGAATCTCGACGGTACCGGCACATCGGAAATCGCCACCGGCGTGGCCTTCTTCGACCACATGCTGACGCTCCTTTCTCGCCACTCGCTGGTCGACCTTAAGGTCAAGGCCACCGGTGATATCGACGTCGACTACCACCACACCGTGGAAGACGTGGGTATCGTCCTTGGACAGGCCATCAAGGAAGCGCTTGGCGATAAGGCCGGCATCCGCCGCTATGGTTTCTTTATCCTGCCGATGGACGAGACTCTGGCCCGCTGCGCCGTCGACCTCAGCAATCGTCCGATGATGGTCTACCAGGTCGAGATCACCAACTACATGGTGAAGGACTTCAAT
>JBIILC010000091.1:0-5491 GCA_044232865.1 Opitutales bacterium
GCCCTCGCGATGGTCTTGGTCTACGTACCACTTCTCGGACGCCTCGCCGCCCAGCACTTCTTCGGCAAGGATGGCACGATCTTCGGTATCGGCCTGACGGGCCTCGTCTCCGTCGCCCTGATTTTCGCCGCTGTCTGCATGGCCGACACGAGCCTTTCGGGCTTTATCCCCAAATCCATCGAGATCCTGGTGATTTCCCTCTGCACGGCCACGGTCGTCCTCCTGGTCACTAGCGCCTCCGCCCAAGTCTTGAGCATGGGCTTCGGCCCCTCTCTCGGCCTCCAGCTGGTCTTCTGGAATATCGTCTTTCTCGCCCAGCTGGCGACACGCTTCCTGATGGATTTCTGGAAGCACGTCTGAACCGCCTGACAACCCTGGTTAACAAGAAGGCCGGCCTCCTCACGGGAGCCGGCCTTCTGCTTGGCACACTCTACGCGATCAGCCCGTGGCTTGGAGGCCGGCGGCGATAGCGTTCAGCGAAAGGAGCATCTGCGGCAACTGCGCATCGGCTTCCTTGCGGTCGCCATCGGCCACCTTCTTGCGCCAATCTTTGAGGAGCGCAACTTGCTGTTCGTGCAGGAGATCGATGGCAGCCTCGCGCAGAGCAATCACCTTGCGCAGACGCGGACGGCCCTCGCTGAGCTTCGAACCGGAAAGTTCGTCGAGCATCTTGCGAGTCAGGTTATGCTCGGCGAGGATGCGGTTCAGGAAAAGGCTGCGGAGTTTCTTATCAGTCACGAGACCACCGTAGAGCTTCATCATGCTACGATTAGAAGCCAGCACGCTGGTGGAGGCGTTCGTGAGCATGTAGCGCAGGGGCGGCCAGCCGTCGTAGTTCTTGCGGATGACCTCGAAGCCCTTGGGGTCCTCTTCCTTCAGGCGAGCCAGCGCGGAGCCGACGCCATACCAGCCGGAGAGATAGAAGCGGGCCTGACTCCAAGCGAACACCCACGGGATGGCGCGCAGATCCTCGAGCGAGGCGGCGCCAGTACGACGCGACGGACGCGAACCGATACGGCTGGCTTCGATGACGTCGATGGGGGTGACCTGACGGAAGAAATCAATGAAGCGCGGGGTCTGGATCAGCGACTGGTAGGCCTCGCGGGAGAACTCGGCAAGGCGGTCCATGACCTTAGCCTGCGCGGTCTCACTGCGGACGGCGAAGTCATGCAGGAAGGTGTTCTGCGTCACGCCCGCGGTCAGGAGCTCGAGGTTGTTTACCGCAGTGATGTGGTTGGCATACTTCTGCGTGATACTCTCACCCTGCTCGGTGACGCGCATTTCGCCCTGGATGGAACCCTGCGGGAGCGCGTCGATGAAGCGGTGGGTCGGGCCGGCGCCGCGGGAGATGGTGCCGCCCCGGCCATGGAAGAAGACGATGCGGACGCCATGCTTCTCGCCGACGGCGGCGAGGTTCTGCTGGGCGCGGTAAAGATTCCAGAGGGAGGCGAGGATGCCGCCATCCTTATTGGAGTCGGAGTAACCGATCATCACCTGCTGGGTGAGGCCGTCGGTGATGCCAGCATCGCGGCGGGCCTGCAGCGTGCGCTTGGTCATCGGGTGCGACAGGAAAGAGTCCATGATGCGGGTACTCCGCTCAAGGTCGCCGATGGTCTCGAAGAGCGGGACGACGGGGAGGAGACAGTAGGCGTCTTCCGAGCCGCCAGCAGTGAGACCAGCTTCACGGGCAAGGAGATAGACAGACAGCAAGTCCGAGACCGAACGGGTCATGCTGACAATCAGCGCACCCAGGCCGGCGGAGCCATACTGGTCGATATGGGTGACGAGCGTACGATAGCAGGCGACCACGGCGTCGGCCTCAGTCCCGATGCTGGCCTGCTCACGCATGAACGGGCGGGTCGAGCGCAGTTCGGAGTCGAGGAAACCGAGGCGGCGCGATTCATCCCACTGCGCGTAGTGGGTATCGTCCTGACCCGTGGCGGCGAGGAGCTGGCCGATGGCCTTATCATGGAAGGCGCTGTTCTGGCGGACATCCAGGACCGCCATGTGGAAACCAAAGGTGCGCAGAAAGCGCAGGAGCGGATCGAGCTCCGCGCGGGCGATGCGACCAGCGCCGACTTCGACCAAGGTCTCGCGCAGGAACAGCAGGTCAGCGATGACGCCCTCGGGCGTATGATGCTGACCGGCACCCAACTCGCCTTCGGCGTTCGGCAAGCGAAGACGCGTTAAGTTGATATACTGACGCCAGGTCTCACCGATATTGCGGCTGACGGCGTCCGCGCCGGCTTCACCATGAGCAGCGGCGTGCTTGGCGACCTGACGTAGGAATACGGGCGGCGGCTCCTGCAGATGATCGCCCAGGGAGAGACGCTGCCCGAGGGTCTCGAGGCGTTCATTGCAAATCGCAACAGCGGTGGAGCGGAAGAGATTCAGCGCCCGAGCGGTGACCTCGGCCGTGACCAGCGGATGGCCGTCACGGTCGCCGCCGACCCACGTGCCAAGGGCGATCTGGGGCAATGAATCGGGGTGCTCAACGCGGGCGGGGTCGAAGCCGGCTTCTTCCCAGGCCTGGCGCAGGCGCAGATCCATGCTGACCACGGCATCTGGAAAGACCTTCGAGAGGAAGTAATTGATGTTCCGGAGTTCCGACGCCACGTCGGGCTTCTGGTGGTAGATTTCGCCCGTGCGCCAGAGGCGTTCGAGCGCGACCTTGATCTCCTCGCGGATCGCGCGCTGTTCGGCGACGGTCCACATGTTGTTTTCCCGACGGACGAGTAGCTTGTAGATCTCGCGATGGATCTCGAGGACCGTGGCGCGCTTAGCTTCGGTCGGGTGGGCAGTGAGCACGGGCTCAATGCGCATACGATTGAGGCGCTTGGCGATTTGCTTATCGGTCAGGCCAGCGGCAGCGAGGGCGCGCAGCGCACGACCCCACGAACCAGGATCAGAAGCCAGGCCATGCTTATCTTCGCGGAGACGCTTGGACTGAGCGGATGCATTTTCTTCCACCATGTTGAGGAGCTGGAAGGCGATCGAATAGGCCTGCACGCCGCGGTAGGAAAAGATTTGCACGCCGCGCAGCTTGCGCTTGCCCATCCACGGCAAAGTGCCGGCGAGGTCCTTGTGATCAAGCTGCTCAAGCACCTCGACGAAGCACGTCATCATGAAGTCGAGGTCTAGGTCGACTTTCTTAAGCCCGCGGGCGAGATCAGTGCTAATGGCCATGCGACAAGTGTCGTAGCACGGGCACAGGAAATCTCGCAACCGCAAACCCCCACGGCTTGCGTCTACCGGCCTCGGCCGTTTGATGGGAAGTCGCCATGTCGGACTCACGGCTCATCCTCCCCGACCTCTGGCAGCAGGACGCTCTCCGCGCTCTCCGCCAAGGTGAGGACGTGGTGATCCAGGCCCCCACCGGCGCCGGCAAGACCTACGTCTTCGAACTTCTGATCAAAGGGGGTCATCGCGGCCAAGCCGTCTACACGGTCCCGACCCGCGCTCTGGCCAACGACAAGCGGGCCGAATGGCTGGCCCTGGGCTGGGACGTCGGTATCGCGACTGGCGACGTCAGCGACAACCTCGGTGCCCCCGTCATCGTCGCCACCTTGGAAACCCAAAGGCATCGCTTCCTCGAGGGACGCCACCCGGACCTGCTGGTCGTGGACGAGTACCAGATGCTGGCCGACCGCCGCCGGGGCGCGGCCTACGAGACCGTCCTAGCGATCGCCCCGCCCTCCACCCAACTCCTGCTGCTCAGCGGTAGCGTCTCCAACCCCAAGGCGGTCGCAGAATGGCTCCGGGGCCTCGGCCGCAAGGTGACCCTGATTGAGGAGTATACCCGCCCCATTCCGCTTGAGGAGGTGTCCCTGGACGCCCTGGAGACCCGCGAGCCGAACGGCATCAAGGGCCATATCGCGCGGTCGGTCATCCGGGCAGTCCTCGCCGACCTCGGCCCGATCTTGGTCTTTGCGCCCCGCCGCCGGGCCGCCGAGCAGATTGCCAGCGATATCGCCGCCGGCCTCCCCCTCGGCAATGGGCCCCAGCTCTCCCCCAGCCAGCGCGCCATGGCCGGCGATGACCTCAATCGCCTCCTCCGCCAAGGCGTGGGCCTCCACCACAGCGGCCTCACTTACGGCCAACGCACGGAACTCATCGAGCCCTGGGCCAAGGCCGGCAAACTAAGCGTAGTCGTCGCGACGACCGGACTGGCCTCAGGTATCAACTTCTCGCTCCGCTCGGTGCTGGTCACCGACCGACGCTACGCCGCCGAACACGCCCAACGCGAAATCCGCCCCGACGAACTCCTCCAGATGTTCGGACGCGCCGGGCGCCGCGGACTCGATGATCGCGGCTTCGCCCTCTGGACCGGCGACAGCCCGCGACTCGGCGAAGCGAAGCCGCTCCAACTCAAACGCAGCGAGGCCCTCGACTGGCCAGCCTTCCTCTCGCTAATGCGACGAGCGGAAGACCCGAAAGCAGCCGCCGCCAAACTGGCCAAGGCGCTCTTCACACGCGACCCAATCGACCTCGCCCTGGACCGATTAGATGAAGTGCTGCCGACCGATACACCCGTCGCGCCAGCAGGCGCCACGCGCCATATCGACGAGATTTTCGGGCGAAACGGCACCTGGCAACGCGAACGCCCGACACACCTCGTGCCGCTCTCGCAGGCGCTCATCTACGTCAAGGACACCTGGCACCCCGCGCTCACCAAGCCTGACTCGTTGCGCGCCCTGCCCTATGGCACGCCTTGTAAGCTCGAGACAAGCGAAGGCCTACGCTACGGACGCACGATCACGCTGGCGCACTTTCCCAAGGAAGCCGGCGCCTCGCACCTCACACCAGCCGAGTGGCTCCTGAAGTCCCTGCGCCGACTCGAAGGCGGACAGATCAAGCCTCGCACCTGGAAACTTGAACTGCTGGAGAAGGAAATCCTGCCGCTATTGCCTAAGCTGACCCAAGGCGGGCTGGCCCATGGAGGAATCTTCCTCGGTCGCGACAGCGTCCAAGTGAAGCTCGACTACTCCCGCGCCGACGTCCGCGTCTGGCCTGACGCAGATAATCACCCGTTGATTAATCCGCCGCGCCGACAGGTCGAGAAGCAGGATATCAACCTCCGCGAAGTCCTCGGCGGCGGCACCCTCCACACGGCCCGAGCAGGACGCCTCTGGAAGAAACTCGGCCTGATTGACGCCACTGGACATCCCACGGAGCGCGGCCACGTCGCCTCACTCTTCCAACACGGCGAAGGCTTGGCCGTGGCCGCCGCCCTCGAGGACCTTGCGTATGACGCCCATGCGATTGCTTGGGACCTCGCCGAGCTGCGCGCGGGCGAACGCGTCGCTTCAGCTGGCCGAAACTCCAGCCGACTCGGCGCCTGCTGCCGACTGGCCTACAAATCCCTGACCGCCGAAGGCTACCTGCGCGAAGGGCTTCCCGCAGGGTTTGGCGAAGGCTGCGCCGAGGCGCTCAAGGGCTTCGCTTTGCACGGCAAGATTCCCCCCATCGGTGCCGATGGCCACGGGCCAGG
>JBIILC010000008.1:0-50299 GCA_044232865.1 Opitutales bacterium
GGCCAGCTCGGCGCGGTGACCATCGCCACCAACATGGCTGGTCGCGGCACTGACATCAAACTGGGCGAAGGCGTCCGCGAACTCGGCGGCCTCTACGTCGTCGCAACCGAACGCCACGAAGTCCGCCGCGTCGACCGCCAGCTCCGTGGCCGCTGCTCCCGTCAGGGCGACCCCGGCCGTTCCCGCTTCCTGGTCTCCCTCGAGGACGACCTGATGCGCCTGTTCGCCAACGCGGGCATCATTTCCTCGATGCTCGAGAAGTCCTTCAAGGAAGGCGAGCCGCTCGAACATCCGTTCCTCAATCACTCGATCGGAACCGCCCAGAAGCGCGTCGAAGGTCAGAACTATACGATGCGTAAGCGCCTGCTGCAGTACGACGACGTGCTCAACCAGCAGCGCCAGATTATTTACGGACTACGCAACCGCGCCCTCAAGGCCGAGGATAGCCGTGAGACGATCATGAACATCGTCGAAGAAGAGATCGAAGCCCGCCTCGATATCGTCTTCCCCGACCCGGACGGTGACGCTGACCGTCGCGCCGCCGATACCTTTGTCCACTGGTTTGTTACCACCTTCCACATGCGGATCGACCTCGAGGACATCCTCGCCCGCACCAAGGCCCAAGTCATCCTGCTCGCCACCGATCGCGTTCGTGCCCTCCAGGCCAGCCGCGAAGAACACGAGTCGCCCGAAGTGCTGCAATACCTCGAACGCAACGTCCTCCTCCGTGCCATCGACCGTAATTGGCAGAACCAGTTGACCGAGATGGAAGACCTCCGTCGCGGCGTCAGCCTCCGCTCCTACGCGCAGAAGGATCCGCTCAACGAGTACAAGGCTGAAGCCTTCAAGGCCTTCGAACGCCTCATGCAGCAGCTGCGCACCGATACCGGCGCCGGACTCTTCCGCACCGCCTCGTCGATGGAAGCGCTCGAGTCCCTCATGCGCCGTGCCCAAGGCCAAGCCAAGGCCACTGGCCCCGCCGAAGTAGGTGCGTCCGAAACGACGGCGACCACGCCCGCCAACGCGCCCAAGCCCGAACCTTTCCGCCGCCTGACCCCGAAGATCGGCCGCAACGCCGTCGTCCGCATCCGCAAAGGACCTGAGACCCAGGACCTGAAGTGGAAGAAGGCCGAAGCGCTCGTCCGCGACGAAGGTTGGGAAGTGATTGAGACGCTCTCGGAATGACCGACCAGCCGACGAGCAGCCCTGCTGCCGCCCGGCTCGCCTGGGTCGGCGCATCGCTGACCGCCCTGCTGCTCTTCTTCTCGTTTGGACCCGTTGGAAATCCGTTCTGGGCGTTCGTGGCGCTCGTGCCCGCGACGATTGCCACGACGCTCCGTCCTGACTGGCGGACCTGGCGTCGCGCGAGCTTCGTTACGAGCTGGGTGCTCTGGATCGCGTTACTCGTCTGGCTCCGCCACGTCTATCCGCCGCTCGGCTGGATCGGCCTCGTGCTCCTCACCGCCTACTGCGCGCTGTACCCGTTCGTCTGGCTGCTGCTGGCCCGCTGGATCTTTCCCGCCTGCGCGGGCGCTTCGCTCCCGGCGCGCCTGCTCGCCATCGGTGGCCTCGCCGGCGCTTGGGGACTGCTCGAATGGACGCGGAGCACCATCCTCTCCGGCTTCGGTTGGCTGCCGCTCGCGGCTTCGCAGACTGGTAATCCCGTCATGCTCAGCCTCTGCGCCTGGGTCGGACCGATTGGCCTCTCCATCGCGCTCGTGCTTTTTAATCTCGGGCTCGCCCGCTGGATTATCCGCCTCATCGAGTTTTACCGCGAAGAAAGCGCGCTGAAGCCCGCCGGTCCGATGGGCTGGCTGCGTCGGCTCACGCCTGAACTCTATCTCGGCCTGCTACCCATCGCGCTCGGCTTCTTCGCCCTGATTGCCGCCAACGCGGCCAAGGCTTCGGTGGATAAGGTCAGCTTCACCGCCGGAGTCGTGCAGACCGACTTTGATCCGAACGCGAAGTGGGATCCCAACCGCCTCCAGGACCACCTCGTGATCACGGAAGCAATGACCGCTTCGGTGGCGGCGAATAACGCGGTCGATTTCGTCCTCTGGCCCGAAGCCGCCTTGCCGCTCTCGCTCGAGAGCGAAGCCTACCTGAGCCGCATCACTGGCCTGACCAAAGCGACCGACACCCCGCTCGTCATCGGGACCCTCGATCGCCGCGGCGCCGGCTATGGTAACGCCGTCGCAGTGATCACCGCAGAAGGCGTGCAGAAACCCGTCTACGCCAAACGTCACTTGGTGCCCTTCGGCGAATACGTCCCGTTCGCCGACTTCCTGCCGCTGCGTAAGGTCGTGCCGATCGAGACGGATTGCGTCGCTGGCACGGGGCCGTCGCTGCTGCCACTCACCACGCGCCGCGGTCATACCTTCATGGCCGGAGCGCTCGTCTGCTATGAAGATGTCTTTCCAGAACTAGCCCGCGAGCACGCCCTCGCCGGGGCCGACGTCCTCGTCGTCATCACCAACGACGCTTGGTATGGCCGTGAGGCTGGCGCCTATCAGCACGCCGCCCATTCCGTCCTCCTGGCCGCCGCCACTGGCCTCCCGGTGGTTCGCTGTGGCAACGCTGGCTGGAGCGGGACGATTGATTCGCTCGGCCGGGCCTTCCCGCTCTTGGAGCAAGGCAGCATCTATTTCCGCGGTTCCCGGGCGACCCTCCCCGTCAGTCTCCCCCGCGACCGCCAGCCGGACACCCTCTGGGTGCGCCACGGCGACTGGGCCGTTGGACTCGGCGGCCTGCTCTTCGCCCTGACCTACATCTGGCGTCGGCGCCGCGGGGCTTGAGCCAAAAAACCGCAGGTCCTTGTCGACCTCTCTCGGAAACCCTCCAAGGTGAAGTAACCCCGGCGCGGATACATCCGCGCCTCACCGCCGCTCACCGATGAAGCCCCTGCGCACCCTCTTCGCCTGCCTCAGCCTCTGCGTCGCCATGACCCTGCCCGCGCAGGAGCTGAAGAAGCCCAAGGCTGAATTCCCGGAAAGCGGCATGGCTTCATTTCGCCTCCGCGTCAAATCCATCCCGATGCTGCGTATGCAGATCAACGGCGTCACCGTGCTCATGGGCGTCGACACCGGCTGCCAAGGTACCGCCGTGATCACGCCGCAAGCCGCCGCCCGCTGCGGTATCACCGCGGCGTTCAGCCTGCCCACGATGGGTAACTCCGGCCGCAATGAATCCACTTACGGACTCGTCGAGAAACTCCAAGCCGGTGAAGTAACCTGGCGCGATTTCCACGTGAGCATCATGCCGCTCGACGGCATGGAAATCGATGGCCTGCTCGGAGCCGACATCCTCTTCGGCCGTCCTTTCTACATGGACCTGCGTAATAAGGTCATGATCCTCGGCAAGATTCCGGACACGTCCGGCGCCCATGAAGTTCCTTGCTACAGCCGTGGTGGTCACTGTGGCGTGAACATCGAGGTCGAGGGCGTGAAGATCCCCATGATCATCGATTCCGGCGCATCGAAGTCCTACATGAGCTCGCTGAAGTTCCGGGGAGAAACTGAGTTTCGCGGCTTCCTACCCGTGGCCACCGTGCGGGGCACCAGCCTGACCCGCGTCGAGGTCTGCAAGATCAAGTCCCTCAAGATTGGCGGAGCCCCACTCACGGGCGTCGAGTTCATCCGCGACCAAGAGCACAACCTGCTGGGGGATGACTTCCTGATCGCCCATCCGATCGCCGTAGACATGGCGGCACGCCGCCTCTGGCTCTTCGAGCCACAGGTGGCCGCAAGGCCTGAGGACGAGACATCTAAGTAAGCCGGCTTAGCGACGACGACCGGACTTACCGGAAGCCTTGCCGCCACCTTCGGACTCGCCGCCTTCTTCACTGGCACCGGGTTCGGCTGGCTCATCTTCGTCATCCCAGCGGAGGTTCTTTTCCATGTCCTTGTCGACTTCTTCAACGTCAGGGAGGTCGGCGATATCTTCGGCCGCACCCTGAGCGCGGGCAGGCTTGTCGTCATCATCGTCGTCGGTGGGGACTTCATGGCCGAGGGGGACGAACTCGAGGATGTCGGTGATCTCTTCGAAAGGATGGATGTCACGGCCTTCGATCAAGGCTTGGTTGCGCAGCTCGCTGAGTTGTTCATCCACGTCTTCGACCGTGAGCTTCTGCTCGAGCTTGATCGTGTCGTTGATGAGCTTCACGCGCAGGCGCATGATGTGCTCGAGGAAATCGGCGTACGCGCCCTTATCGCCGTCCTTGACGTTCGGCAGGGCGAAGAGCTGCTCCTCGGAATCGAGGATGTGTTCGGCGACGCGGACGAGGCGGACGGTTTGGTCCTTGTCCTTATCGATTTCCTGCGGCTGAAAAGGGACGAAGGCGGCTTCGAGGACTTCGTTGGAGAGTCCGTACTCGCGGAGCGGGTCCATCATGTCGAGGATCCAGGGAAACTGGAAGGGGTCGAGGATGCCCAAGCCGTCCGGCTCGTAGTGCTTAGGGTCGGAGTTCTCCTTCACCCACCAGTTGCCTTCCTTCTCCTTGAAACGGATGGTGCACCAAAGGAGCTTTGAGGTAGTCACAGCCATGGGGGGTGATGTGTCCATGTCTGGGCGGGAGTCAAGAGGGGTCAGCGAAGAGTCCAAATGGTGGGCTTCTCCGCTTTCCTTTCGCCCTTTCCTCCCTTAACTGCTGAGCATGTCTTTCCTGTATGAGAAGGTGATTTCCAAGGCCCTCTACAGGCTGGACCCAGAGAAAGCCCACCAGCTCGGTCTCTTCGGCATGGGTCTCCTGGGCGCCTGCGCCCCCCTCCGCCTCCTGATGGAGCGCTCGCTGACCCCCAAGGGGGGTCGCCCGATTGAAGCCTTTGGCCTGAAATTCCCTAACCATATCGGTCTCGCCGCCGGTTTCGACAAGGACGGTATTGGCTGGCGCGGCGCGGCGGCTCTCGGCTTCGGCCACGTCGAAGTCGGCACGGTTACCCCGAAGGCCCAGCCGGGCAACGAGAAGCCCCGCGTCTTCCGCTACCCTGAGCTCAACGCCGTCGTGAACGCCTACGGCTTCCCAAATAGCGGCGCCCAAGCCCTGTACGACCGTCTAAGTAAGCAGCCCGGCCGAGGCCAGCGCGTCTGCCCTCTCGGCATCAACATCGGCAAGAACAAGGTGACCGCCAACGAGCAGGCGCACGAAGATTATCTCGCCTGCTTCAAACTCCTCGCCCCGCTTGCCGACTACGTCGCCGTCAATATCAGCAGCCCCAACACCACCGGCCTGCGCGCTCTCCAAGATCGCGCCCCACTCGTGACTTTACTCTCCACCCTCGCAAAAGAGAACCGCTCGGTCGCTGGCGGCCCAGTGCCCCTCCTTCTCAAAATCGCCCCGGACCTCAATCCGAACCAACTCGCCGACATCGTCAGCGTCGTCGGCGAATGCGGCTTCGCCGGCATCATCGCCACGAACACCACGACTACCCGCCCCGCGGGCACAGAAGCGTGCTCGCCCGGACGCGGCGGCCTCAGCGGCGCCCCCCTCCTCGAACGCTCCCTGCAGGTCGTACGCTTCCTCGCCAAGGAAGCCGACGGGCGCATCCCGATTGTCGGCTGCGGCGGCATCCTGTCCGTGAAGGACGCCGGTCGCTTCATGGACGAAGGCGCCTGCCTGGTACAGGTCTATTCCGGCCTCATCTTCCGCGGCCCGGAACTCGCCCGCGAAGTCGCCGAAGGTCTCGCCTGGCGTCAGCGCGCCTGGGCCTAATCACTTCATCGGCGCGACGGGAATGTGCACTTCCGATTGCTTCAGGAAGAACGGTACGAACGGGCTATTCCAGTAGACCGCATAAGGCTCACCAGCGGCTTTCACGTCGGTCCGTTTCGCCAGCCACGCCTTCAGCTCGGTCAACGCTTCCTCGTAATTCTCGCGACTGTACGAACCCCGGATACCGATGGCGGCCACGCGACGCTCGGAGACCGAGGACAGTTTCACCTGCGGTGTCTCCGCGAGGTCGGCGCGCTTAGCCGAGGCGTCGTCCATATAGAAGACCATCGTGCCCGGCTTGATGCCCGCTTCGACCGGCGCGGTCATCGGGATCTTGTTCGAGTCGATGTAGCGGAAGAGTTTCATGAACAGCCCGTTGTCGGCCGCGAAATAATCCGTCGACGACTCCGTGCGCATCCAGCGGGCCGCCGGCAAGGTCTTGAGCTCGAGGTCGCCCGGTGCAGTGCGAGGATAGGCTTCGGACACAGCGGATAGTCTGGCCGACGCCACGGCAAGGGCGAGAGCAACCCAGAGGAACATCTTCATAAAGTCATTTAAAGGCCTGCCGCCACGTTTC
This sequence comes from Opitutales bacterium, assembly GCA_044232865.1. Lineage (GTDB taxonomy): Bacteria > Verrucomicrobiota > Verrucomicrobiia > Opitutales > UBA953 > UBA953. Next base: position 6,285 of record JBIILC010000008.1, read on the forward strand.
CAATCTCCGAATCCTGTGACCGACCTTGCCACGGCCACGGGACTTCCTTTTGTCATGACATGGGCGAAACGAACGAAAAGACCACCTTAGCCTCCCGCCTAGGTCATAACTTCCTGACGGGCCTCTTCCTGCTCATGCCAATTGGCCTGACGCTCTACGTGGTCTCGGTGTTGCTCGACCTGATGGGCAAGTTCGTCCAACCAGCGATCGAGTTCGGCTTGGCGTGGCTCTGGCATAACGCGAAGATCCCTGTACCCGACTTCACGGTCGGCCTCTACCGCCAGCTCGTGGTGATATCGTCCGCCGTGGTGATGATTTTCATCCTGATCTTCGTCGGCTATCTCTCCAAGCGTCTGTTCGGAAAACTACTGCACCGCTGGTTCGGCGCCGTGCTCGAACGCATCCCCGGCCTCGGCTCCCTTTACGGAACCATCCGCCAGATGGTCGACGCCCTCAGCGGCCGCAACAAGGACACCTTCCGCCGCGTGGTGATGGTCGAGTTCCCCCGCCCGGGCATGTGGACCATCGCTTTCGTGACCCACGAGCAACCGACGGTCTTCAGCGAGGCCATCGGTAAACAGGTCGTGAACGTCTTTATTCCGGCCGCACCCGCGCCGACTACCGGCGTCATCCTGCATCTCTCCCCCGAAGAAGTCCGTGAAACGAAGCTGACGGTAGGCGAAGCCCTCGGTCTGCTGATGAGCTTCGGATCCGTCGTCCCCAAGCCGGCAAGCAAGGAGTAGGCCGGATGTCCGCGTCGAGCCTCCGCTGCCTGGTGCTGGGTCGCGATCCCTCCGGGGAATCGCATTCCTTGCTCACGCTGCTTGAGCCCGCCGAAGGCATCGTCCGCTGCCTGATCCGTACCCAACGCGGCAACGGCACGACGTTGCCCGACCTCTTCGATGAAGGCGAAGTGAGTCTCGAACGCGCCAAGGACGGCGGCATCCGCTTCGCCCGGGATTATCGTCTCCTCACGCGCCGCGCCGGCCTCGCCCGCGACCACCGCACGCTCGAGCGTGCCTGTCGCCTCGCGTCGATGCTGCGCAAGAACCCGCCGCCACCCGAATCCGCCGAGGTCTGCTACCGCATCGCACTCGAGACGTTCGATGCGATGGCCGCTCGCCCGCGTGCCGATTGCGCCTATTTCAAAAGCCTCTGGCTCATCCTCAAGGACGGCGGCTGGGGCGTGCATGAGCAGTGGTTCACGCGACTCGGCGCCCGTCAGGAACACGCGTCCGCGATCCTCGGGCAACCGCTGGACGCGCAGACGACAGACGAAGAGACCGTCGCGAAGCTCGCCACGGACCTCGAACGCTGGGCCGCTGGCGAGGCCCACTACGTCCTGCCCTGATGCGCATCGATATCAAGGCGAAGCGCGTCGAGCTGAGCGCGCAGGAGTTCGCGACCTTCCGACCCGGACCAGGCGCAGGTGCCGGCGGTGCTCCTTGGCGCGCCGAAGCGGGGCGCCAATGGCACGAGACCATGCGCAAGGTCGCCGAAGCCGAAGGTCAGGGCTGGCAGTTCGAACGCTCCGTGGCCTGCGAAGTCGGCGCCCTCGGTTGGACTATCGCCATCACCGGCCGCGCCGACCAGTGGCTGGAGACGGCCAATGAGGTCCGCATCCGCGAAATTAAAACGATCAGCCTGAAGCTCCCGCGGAAACCGGAGTTCCTCATCGGGCGCTTCGCGCACCACTTCCTGCAGCTCGCGGCCTATTGTCATGCCGCCCGTCTAGCCTCTGGCGCCCGCGAGGTGAAAGGGGAACTCATCTTCATCGATCCCGCTGACGGCACCCGCCAGCCGGTCGCCCTGCCCCGCTCCGCTGAAGCCGACCTACTCACGCAGGCGGAGACGCTCGCCGCGCACGCCGAGAACCGTCGGGCCAGTCACGCACGGCTACTTAATCTCCCCGATCGACTGCCGTTCAAGGAACCGCGACCGGAATGGCTGCAATGCTGTGCGGACCTCGACCAAGCCGGATTGGATTCACCCACGCGGCTCCTCGTAGCGCCGACCGGTTTCGGTAAGACCTCCGCAGCCCTACGCCATGGCCTGAGCCTCCTCCGCGGTGGCCGTGCGGGACGTCTCCTCTACCTCACCGGCAAGGGCACGGGCCAAATCCAAGTCCTCTCCGAACTCCGCCGCCTTGCCCGCAGCAACGAACTGCGCGCGGTGCTCCTCCGCCCGCGCTCTGAACACGAAGTGGAAGGTATCACTGACGACCCTGAGCAGATCCGGCGCAACTGGGCCAACGCCAAGATCGACCCGCAGCATCTCCTCGAAGAGGCCGCTGATCTCCGCCGTGTCCGCGAGATTGGCCGCATCGCCGGCGTGCCGCCGTGGGATATCACCAAGGCAATGCTCGCGCACGCCGACGTCGTCATCTGCGACTATAACTACGTCTTCTCGCCGCGTAACCGCGCCGCCCTCGAGACCGTGCCAGGGTGGGATATCCATGATACGGTGCTCATCGTGGACGAAGCCCACAACCTGCCTGAACGCGCGGCGGAATGCCTCTCGCTGCGCGACGACGAGCAGGCGGCAGCTGACTTCGCCTTCACGCTCACCCGTTTCCGCGCGCCCGAAGCTTGGTGCCAGACCGCCCAGATGTGGGCCGACTTCCTGCATCGCCTGCCTAAGGCCGATGCGATCTCGCCGGACGACCGCATCGAGGCGATGGCCATCGCGGAACGCATGTCGGTGCTCGCCGCCGAACACCCGTTCAATACCGACGACCTTCCGGACGCCGCCAAGCAGGCCGTCTGGAACGCCGCCTCCTGGTCCGATCGCCTCGAAGCCGCCGACCTCGGCTGGCTCCTCTGGTCGCCGCGACCAGGCCTACTCAGCTTGGATTGCCTTTCCGCCGCCAAGGCTACTGGTGAACGCCTCCGTGCTTTCGGCCACACGTTGCTGATGACCGCGACGCCCGGGCCGCGCGGCTCGCTGGCCGCCGACTGCGGACTCGATCCGGATAATCTCGTGATGGTCAACGCCCTCGCGCCATGGCGTCAAGGCGCCTACACCGTCGCGATTGACGGACGCGTGGACACGCGCCTCAAGACCCGCGAAGGCCACATGGCTCGCACCGGCGCTGCCCTACTCCGCCTCTCGCAAGAAGGAGCGGTCGCCGCGTTCTTCCCTTCGTACAAGTACGCCGAAGCCGCGGTGAAAGAAGTCAAGAATCTCGACCCCAAGGCGGATGTCGCCGTGCAACCCCGCGGTCTCGGTCCTGACGGCACCGCGCGCTTCGTCGAGGATTCGCTCAATCGCTACACGATCCTCTGCCTCATCCTCGGCGGCTCGCTCGGCGAAGGCGTCGACATGCTCGGCGGTCGCATTCGCTCGGCGGTGGTGATTGGTCCAGCACTCCCCGAGGTCAATGCTCTCCAAGAAGCCCGCCGCAAGATGTTCGTCGAAGCTGGCGCCGAAGATGCGTTCTCGTTGGCGTATGTCCGTCCCGGTATGCGTAAGGTCAACCAGGCGCTCGGCCGACTCGTCCGCGCGCCCGGCCACTCGGCGCGGGTGCTCTTGCACTGCCGCCGCTTCGCCGACGAGGCGTATCGCAGCCTGCTTTCAACGGAATACGGCGACCCTCAGGTACTGACCGACGACGAGGAATTCGTGCGCTGGTCCGCCCGCAGTTGATCAGACGCGGCCGATGACGCGGCTGGCCGGATAACGGATCTTCTTCATCCCGGCATACTTGTCTTCCGGAGAACGGTAACCCACAGCGCAGGCGACGATGACTTCATAGCCGCTGCCCTTGAGACCGAGGATTTCGGTGTAGGCGGCGGGATCGATGCCTTCGAGGGCGCATGTATCAACCGCGAGGGCCGCGGCAGCGCCCATGAGCTGACCTAGGGCGATGTAGAGCTGGCGGGCCGCCCATTCCTTCTGCCCGGCGGCGTCCTTACCGTTCACCACGCCGCCCAGCATCATCTGGCGGTACGGTTCGAGCTTCGAGGCATCCGCGTTACGCTCGGAGACCATCTGGTGGAAGAAATCGTTCACGTCCTTCTCCGTGATTTCGGTGCGGCGGGCGAAGACGATGAGATGCGAGGCGTCGGTGACCTGCGTCTGATTCCAGGAAACCGGACGAAGCTGGGCGCGGACGGCCGGATCCTCGATAACGAAGAACTTCCAGGGCTGAAGGCCGTAGGATGAAGGCGTCAGGCGGAGCGATTCTTCGAGCGCGGCCCAGGTGGCGTCCGGAAGCTTGCGGGTATCGAAGGCCTTGGTGGCGTAGCGCCATTCAAGGGAAGCGAGGAGTTGGGTAGGCGTCAGAGCGGCGTTCATGTTACGCCCAGACAACACCGCCCCGCCCTTTTGTCAAATCAGGCAGGAGTAAGTACGCCGCCCGAGAGAACGAAGCGGCGATTGGCCCGCTCGGCGAACTCACGGCTGTGCGTGACGAGGATCAGGGCCGCGCCACGCTCGGCGACGACGCCCAGCAGGAGGTCCATGATCTCGGCACCCGTGCGTTCGTCGAGATTGCCGGTCGGTTCGTCGGCCAGGATTACCGACGGGCGATTGACCAGGGCGCGGGCGATGGCGACACGCTGGCACTCGCCGCCAGAGAGCTTCGAAGGAAGATGCTCAAGGCGGGCGCCCAGTCCGACCTGTGTCAGCAAAGAGCGGGCGGCCGCGGTCGCAGAAACCGCAGGCACGCCGGCGATGCGCGCGGCGAGCGCAACGTTCTCGAGCGCGGTGAGCTCGGGCATCAGCTGGTAATTCTGAAAGACAAAGCCCACGCCACGGCCGAGCGACGAGCGCGGGGCGACGAGGCCGGCACCCGGAGCGAAGATGCGGACTTCACCGGAGTCCGGCTGATCGAGACCGCCCAGCTGCTGGAGCAAAGTGGTCTTGCCCGAGCCGGAGGAACCGCGGATCGAGACGGACTCACCGGCGAAAATCTCGAGCGAGACATCCGTCAGCACCGGCAACGGACCAGCGGGCGAGGCAAAGGCCTTGGAGAGGCCGTGGGCTTGGAGGACGATATCAGGCATCGCGCATGGCCTCCGAGGGTTTGCGACCGGCAGCCCAGAGCGCAGGCACGAGGCCGGCGATTGCCGTGGTCAGCAAAGTGAACGCCGCCGCGATGACGAAATCCGTGGCGTCGTAATGCAGCGGCACTTTCGAGAACTGATAGATATTGGCCACCATGTCGCCGCCGCCGAAGAGGCGATTGATGGTGCCGAGGATACCATCGCGGAAAGCGAGGATTGTCCAAGTGAGCACGAAGCCGAGGAGCGTGCCGAGGGCGCCGATGAGCAGGCCCTGCAGGCCAAAGAGCGCCACGACTTGCCAGCGCGCGGCGCCGAGCGAGGCCAGCACGCCGACTTCGCGCGAGCGGCGGATGACGGCCGAGAAGAGCGTACTGCCGATCGAGAACGAGGCGACGAGCGTGATGATGAACATCAGGAAGAAGAGCATCGTCTTCTCGAAGCGAATGGCCGCGAGGAAGTCCTTCTTGATGTCCTGCCAAGGGCGGAAACGCAGTTCGGGATGGCCGACGGCGAGACGTCCGGCGGCCGCCTCGGCGAGGGCCGGCTCCTTCAGGCGGAGCGTCAGGCCATGGGCGCGCGGGCCGAGGTTCCAGATTTCGCGGAAGCGGCGCAGCGGGATAAGCGCGGCGGCGTTATCGACTTCGGTGAAGCCGGTGACGATGACCGCACAGACTTCAAATTCAGCGGGTAGCGGGGCCTTGCCCTTCTCGGCGCGCTCGGCCATCGCGGGTGACCAAATCTCGATGCGATCGCCGATGCGCACGCGCAAAGCGCGGGCGAGGCCGGCGCCCAGGATAATGCGACCGTCGTCGAGCTCATCGAAGCTGCCGCCATAGACATACTTGCGGGCCGGCTGGGTGGGGTCGGACGGATCGATGCCACGCACCTGCGCGATACCGGAGAAATCGCCATTGCGGGCAAGCGCTGGACCTTCGGCATAAAGGGAGGCGGAGGCGACCTCTGGGCTAGCGGCGAGCTGCTTGGCGAGCGCTTCAGCGCGCTCGATGGGCGCGGCGCCGGTGACCTGGCAGTCGCCGAAGGATTCGCGGATGCGCAGGCGATGTTCTTCGCCGAAGCCATTCATCACCGTCTGCACGATGAGCAACGAAGCTACGCCGAGGCCAACGCCCAGGATCGACACCGTCGCGAACGCGGGAAAGCGCTTACCGGGAGGGAAGAGCTGTCGGAGCGCGAGATGGAGGAACCAGGGCAAGGGAAAGGACTCAGGCCTGCGCTTCGGGTGCGAGCGTCGGGAACAGGATGACGTCGCGGATGTTAGCTGCGCCGGTCAGCAGGATCACCAAGCGGTCGATGCCGATGCCGAGGCCGCCCGCAGGGGGCATGCCGTGCTCGAGCGCGAGGAGGAAGTCCTCGTCGATCTTCTGGGTCTCGGCGCCGGCCTGGAGCTGCAACATCTGGCGCTGCACGCCGGGGTCGTTCTGCTCGGAGTAGGCCGGAGCGATCTCCTGGCCGTTGATGCAGAGTTCAAAGACGTCGATGGTCGAGTCATCGCTGAGGGTAACCTTAGCGAGCGGGCAGAGTTCCTTCGGGATGTGCGTGACGAAGGTCGGCTGGATGAGGCCGGGCTCGATGAGCTTGCCGAACACTTCGTTGGTGACCTCGAAGTCCTCCCAGTCGGTGCGCGGCTCGTGCAGACCAAGGGCCTTGCACGCGGCGATTTTTTCTTCCTTCGTGCGCGAGAACCACTGCGGGTCGCCCGTGCGCTCGACGATCAGGTCCTTATACTTCGCTTCGCGCCATTCGCCACCGAGCTCGATGGCCACGCCGTCCGGACGGACGACGCTGGTCGTGCCGAGGACGTCGGCGCAGACTTTTTGAATCATCGAGCGGACGAGTTCCATCATGCCGCGGTAATCAGTATAGGCTTGGTAGGCCTCGAGCATCGTGAATTCAGGGCTGTGCTTCACCGAGACGCCTTCATTGCGGAAGACGCGGCCGATTTCAAAGACGCGGTCCATTCCGCCAACGAGGCAGCGCTTCAGGTGGAGTTCGAGGGCGATACGGAGATAGAAATCGCAATCGAGCGCATTGGAATGCGTCTCGAACGGACGGGCCGCGGCGCCACCGGCGATGGCGTGCAGGGCCGGGGTCTCGACTTCGGTGAACTGACGGCTCCAGAGGAAGCGACGGATCGATTCGACCACGCGACTGCGGGTGAAGAGGCGGCGGCGGGACTCCTCGTTGACGACGAGGTCGAGGTAGCGCTGGCGGTAGATCTTTTCGGCGTCGGTCAGGCCGGCCCACTTTTCCGGCAGCGGGCGGAGGGACTTCGCGACCATCTTGTATTCAGCCACACGTACCGTGACCTCGCCGGTCTTGGTGCGGAAGAGTTTGCCGCGGACGCCCACGAAGTCGCCGGAATCGACCATCTTCTTAAAATGGGTGTCGTACGCGTCGCCCAGGGCGTCGCGGGTGAAGTAGGTCTGGATCAGGCCGCCACGGTCGAGGATCTTGACGAAGCTGGCCTTACCCATCACGCGCAGGGCGACGATGCGGCCGGCGACGGAGACCTCCGGTCCTTCTTCAACGCCTTCGGGCAGAAGGGCCGGGCATTCGTTCGAGACATGGGTCTGATTCCACTCGGCACGGAAAGGGTCTTCGCCCGCGGCGCGAAGCAGGGCGAGCTTCTCCTTACGGACCGCATGCAGGTCGTGGGAGATGGCGTTGAGGTCGGGCTTTTCGCTCATGTTGGCTACCCCAAAGGGGTGCCTCCGAGCAGGCGGGGTGGCAAGGGCGAAAGGTTCGGCTTTCCGTGTTGCGGCGGGGGCTTTCCGGAGAATAACCGAGACCCATGAAGGCCTATCTCGACCTGCTTCGCCACGTCCGGCAGCACGGAGAAATCCGGGGCGACCGCACCGGCACGGGCACGATTGGCATCTTCGGGGCGCAACTGCGCTTCGACCTCGCCGAAGGCTTCCCTCTGCTCACGACCAAGAAGGTCCATCTCAAGTCGATCACGCACGAACTGCTGTGGTTCCTCTCCGGCAGCACGCAGAACGCCTGGCTCACCGAGCGCGGCGTCAGCATCTGGAACGAATGGGCCAGCGCCGAGCAGTGCGCGAAGTTTGGCCGTCCGGAAGGCGACCTCGGCCCGGTCTACGGCCACCAGTGGCGTAGCTTCGGCGCGACGAAAAAGCCTGATGGCACTTACGAGAACGATGGCGTCGACCAAATCCGCCGCGTCGTCGACGAGATCAAGCGCAACCCCTCGAGCCGCCGACTGATTGTCACCGGTTGGAATCCTCAGGAAGCCGACCAGGTCGCCCTGCCCCCTTGCCACACGCTCTTCCAGTTCTACGTCTCGACCGACGGGCGTCTCAGCTGCCAGCTCTATCAGCGTAGCGCAGACCTCTTTCTCGGTGTGCCGTTCAACATCGCCAGCTACGCCATGCTCACGCACATGATCGCGCAGGTCACGGGCCTGAAACCGGGGCATTTCGTGCACACCTTCGGCGACGCGCACATCTATTCCAACCATGTGGAGCAGGTTGAACTGCAGCTCTCGCGCGAGACGCGCGCCCTGCCCCGCCTGGTGCTGAATCCAGACGTGAAGGATCTCTTCGCGTTCAAGTTCGAGGACATCGTGATTGAAGGTTACGACCCGCATCCGGCGATCAAGGCGCCCGTCGCCATCTGACGTCGTGGACCTCGGTCGCCCCCTCATCGCCATCGCCGCCGTCGCGCGCAATCGCGGCATCGGCCTGAATAATAAGCTACCGTGGCGCATCCCGGAGGACTTCGCGTTCTTCAAGGCGACCACCATGGGCCAGGTGCTCCTCATGGGTCGCAAGACGTATGAGTCCATCGGCCGTCCGCTCCCAGGACGCACGACCGTCGTGCTGAGTCGCTCCGGCTTCACCGCGCCTGGCGTGATCGTCGCCAAGGATTGGCAGGAGGCCGCACTCATCGAACCGACTAAGACCCTTTTTCTCGCCGGCGGCGCTGCGCTCTATGCCGAAGCCCTGCCTTGGTGTGCCGAGCTGATTCTTACCCATGTGGACATGGAGCCTGAGGCGGACGCCTTTTTCCCCGATTGGACCGGAACGTTCGACGCCGGGGAGGTCATCGCACAGCACCCCACCTGTGTGATGCGCCGGCACCGGCCGCTTTGAGGTATTGAGCGTTTTCAGTCATATTTAAGGGGTCTCGGGCGGAAGGGGGCTAATGACCCCCATAAAGTGGCAAAAAAGGGCGTTTAGGGGCGTTTTCTCCTTTCCAATACCTCCCCCCGCCCTACCGTCCGACCCATGCCGGACGGCCTGTTTATTTTCTTCGCAGCACTGACCCTCGGGGCTGCCCTTCTCTTGGTCCTCAGCCGCAACGCGGTGACCTCTGCCATGGGGATGATCTTGGCCTTGGTCGGGGTGGCCGCCGAGTTCTTCCTCCTGGACGCCTACTTCCTCGGCGTGCTGCAGGTCCTCGTCTACGCTGGCGCTGTGATGGTGCTCTTCTTGTTCATCATCATGCTCCTCGATACCGAGGACGCGCAAGGTGCCTATCCGTGGAAGACCGCGGCGCTCGGTCTCGCCACTTTCTTCCTCCTCGCCGCCGGTGTGCTCTGGCTCTTCCACTGGTCCGGTGCCGTCTCCACCGTCAAGGCCGGCGCCACGCCGCCCGAGCTCTCCGCCAACCCCGCCGAGTTCGTCACCGCCGCCAAGGCATTTGGTCGCCTCCTCTACACGAAGTATCTCCTGCCTTTGGAAATCGCCGGCTTCCTGCTCCTCGTCGCCCTCGTCGGCGTCGTATCGCTGAGCAAGGACAACCCCGAAAACAAAGCCTGATCTTTCCGCCATGGAAAACACCTCCCTCGCTCACCACCTCATCCTGGCGGGCTTACTCTTTGTCCTAGGCCTGACTGGCGTGCTCGTGCGCCGCAACCTACTCGTCGTGTACATGTGCCTCGAGCTCATGCTCGCCGCCGCCACGCTCGCGCTCGTCGCCTTCTCGCGCTTCAACCGCACCATGGACGGCGCCGTCCTGGTCTTCTTCGTCATCACCGTCGCGGCCGCTGAGGTCGCCGTCGGCCTCGCGCTGATTGTGGCCCTGTTCCGCAAGCGCGGCACCGTGCAGTCCGACGCGCTCACCACCCTCCGCGACTAAGCCTTTCCGATGCCTTCCGACCTTTCGTCTCTGGTCCACTGGATCCTGTTCCTACCGCTGGGAGCCGCCGCGCTCTCCGCGCTATTCCTGCGCCGTGCCGGCGGCCTCGCCGCTTGGCTTTCCACTGGCACCGCCTTCGTCATCGCCGGCCTCTCGCTCCTCCTGCTCGGCAAGGGCGTCGACGTCACCTGGCACGTCGAGCTCGCGAAGTTCGGCGGCGTCAGCCTCGGCTTCGGCTACCTCATCGACGCCAACGCGCGCCTGATGCTCTTCGTGGTGTCATTCGTCGCCGCGTGGATTCACCTCTTCTCCGTCGGTTACATGAAGGAAGACCCGGCCCGCGGCCGTTTCTTCGCCGGTCTCTCCATCTTCATGTTCTCCATCCTGGGCATCGTTGTCGCCGACAACCTGCTCATGACGTTCATCTACTGGGAACTCGTTGGTTTCAGCTCATACATGCTGATCGCGCATTACTTCGACAAGGACTACGCTGCCGCGGCTTCGAAGAAGGCCTTCATCGTCAACCGCATCGGTGACCTCGGCTTCATTCTCGGCATCGCGATGTGCCTCTCGCTTTACGGCACGCTCGATTTCGTCGCCCTCAAGGACCACGCCGCCGCCGCCAAGACCATCCCTGTCGCCGTCGGCGCACTGCTCATGTGCGGCTTCCTCGGCAAGTCCGCCCAGTTCCCGCTCCACGTCTGGCTCACGGACGCCATGGCCGGCCCGACGCCGGTCTCGGCGCTCATCCACGCCGCCACGATGGTGGCCGCAGGTGTCTACTTCATGGCCCGCGTGAGCTTCCTGCTCGCCCCCGATGTGCTGGACTTCATCGCGATCTCCGGCGCTGGCATGGCCGCGCTCGCCGGCCTCTGCGCGCTCGCGCAGACCGACATTAAGAAGTCCCTCGCCTACTCGACCCTCGCGCACCTCGGCATCATGGGCTGCGCGATCGGCCTCGGCCACCCCGAGCTCGCGCTTATGCACATGGCGATGCACGCGTTCTTCAAGGCCACGCTGTTCCTCGGCGCCGGCTCCGTCATCCACGGCTGCCACCACGAACAGGACATGCTCAAGATGGGTGGCCTGCTGAAGAAGATGCCGCTCACCGCCGCGACGTTCATCGCCGCGACGCTCTCGAACTGCGCCGTGCCCTTCCTGGCCGGCTGGTACTCCAAGGACGCCATCATCGAGGCGGCCTACCACGGACACCACTTCGCGATCTTCGCGTTCCTGTCCCTCGCCGCGCTCGCGACCTGCCTCTACAGCGGCCGCATGATCCGCCTGGTCTTCCTCGGCGAAGCCAACTCCGAAGAAGCGTCCCACGCCCATGAGTCGCCTTGGACGATGACCCTGCCGCTCGTCGTGCTCGGCCTCGTCTACTCCGTCGCTGGCGGCTTACTCGCCTCGACTCTGCTGCCCGCGGGTTCGCTGCAGCCGATCAAGCCCGCCCTCGACGCGATCGTCTTCCACCTCACCGCCCCCTCGACCATCGTCGGCCTGTTCTCACTCGTCGTCGGCTTCTTCGGTGCGCTCAAGTTCTACGGCACCGTCCGCGGTGCCGACGCCCTCCAGGTCGTCTCGCCGCGCACGTATCATCTCCTTGAGCACCGCTGGATGGACGGCCTTTACCGCTGGTACGTCGACTCCGTGCAGCGTCGCCTCGCCGAGTTCGTCGCCTTCCTCGACCTCCTGATCATCAACGGCGTCGCCGTGCGCTGGATCGGTGGCGGCGTCCCCGCTGTGCTCGGCTACCTCACCGGCCGTTCCTTCCACCGCGGCCAGACGCGCGCCTACGCGCTCTGGATTGTTGTGGGTACTCTCTTCCTGGCCTGGTTCCTCATCGCCCGCTAATTCATGGACACTTTTCCTGCCACGCTCCTCGCGCTCGCCATCACGGCCCCGATTCTCGTCGGCCTGATCCTGCTCGCTGGACGCGACCTCCCTCGTAGCTTCGCCTCGGGCTTCGCCTTCGGCGGCTTCGCCATCCCGGCCGTCCTTGGTCCTTGGCTGCTCATCCTTTGGTCCAACCCGAGCACCGCTCCGCAGCAGTTCCAGTCCGAAGGATTCTGGGGCTTTGGCTTTGCGCTCAATGGACTCAGTGCACCACTGCTCGCGATGACCTCGCTCGTCGGCCTAGCGGCGGGCATCAAAGCGCTCACGCAAGAAGTGGAAGGACGGAACACCTACCTCGGCCTCATTCTATTCATGCTCGGTGGCACGCTCGGCGTGTTCGGTACGAATCACCTCGTCGGCGTCTATTTCTTTCACGAGTTCGCGCTGATTCCGACGTTCATCCTCACGCTCTTCTGGGGCGGCGAAGGTCGACGTCCGGCCGCCATGCAGATGGCGATTTATTTGACCGCTGGCGCCATGGTATCCCTTGCCGGCATTCTCATCGCCATCGACGCGTCCGGCGTCGACTACGGCGTCGCGACATTCGAAAGCGTCGCGCACGGCCTCCAGAACGCGAAGTCCATCCCTGCGGCCACCGGCGCGTTGGTGCTCTTCGGCCTCGGCACGCTCGCCTCGCTCTTCCCCTTCCACTCCTGGGCCGCCCCCGGCTACTCCGCCGCCCCGACGCCGGTCTCCATGCTCCACGCTGGCGCCCTCAAGAAGTTCGGCCTCTACGGCATCATCCTCCTCGGCCTCAGCAGCCTCGACATCACCGGCGGCTCACTCGGCACCTGGTTCCTCTGGTTCGCCGTGGCGAACGTCGTCCTCGTTGGCCTGATCTGCCTCGCCCAGCGCGACCTCAAGCAGCTGCTCTCCTGGAGCTCCGTCGCCCACATGGGTCCGATCTTCCTCGGCATCTGGGTCTGCGGCGCGTCCGGCAAGGCTGACGGCCTTGATGCCGCGGCTTTCCTGATGGTTGCGCACGGCCTCTCCTGCGCCGCGCTCTTCCTCCTCGCCAACGCCGTCCGGGCCCGGGCCGGCACTTACCGCCTCGACGAACTGGGTGGTCTCGCCACGCGCACGCCGATTCTGGCCGCGCTCTTTATCGCCGCGACGATGGCTTCCATCGGCCTCCCGGGCTTCGGCAACTTCTGGGGTGAAGTCGGTATCTTCCTAGCCCTCCGCGACCAGTCGCTGTGGATACAGGCCCTCGTCGCCTCGACGGTCGTCATCTCCGCCGTGTACGCGCTCCGCGCCGTGGCCTCGACGTTCTTCGGTCCGGCCTCCGAGGCGCTCGAAAAGCGCTTCGCTTCTGCTCCGTTCGGCGACCTTGGTTGGGCTGAGCGCTTCGCCGCTTTTGTCCTGCTCGGCGCTTCGCTGACGATTGGCTTCGTGCCTTCGCTCATCACGAAGTCCGTCAATCCCGTCGCCGCTGGCATTACCACCTTCTCGCAACATAACGCCAAGGCGCCCGTCAAAGCCGCCCCGGCGCAGCCCGCCAAACGCTAAACCTTCCGTCCGATGATTCCTTTCCTCGCTAACATCGATCTGGCCTTCAAAAACCTGGCTCCGCGCGTCGACGACTGGCAGAGCATCCTGCCCGAGATCGCCGTCGCCGGCCTCTCGCTCGTCTGCCTCGTGCAGGCGATGTTCCTCCCCAAGGCACTCCGCTCGCTCATTCCGATTACCGCACGTGTTGGTCTTATCCTCGTCGCCATCATGGCGCTGACCAACGGGCCCTGGGTTCAGCCGACCGACGTTGCGTCGTTCGCCGGCCTCCTCCGCCAGAACCTGCCCACCGATGGCGTTCGCATGGTCTTCCTGCTGTCGGCTTTACTGACGAGTTTCCTCGCGGAAGGCTTCCTGCGCGAGCGCGATGCCGCCGTCGCCGATTACCATCACGTACTCCTGGTCGTCACGGCTGCGTTCATGCTCCTCGCGCAGTCGAACCACTTCGTCACGTTCTTCCTCTCGCTCGAGACGGCCGCCGTCGGCCTCTACGTGCTCGTTGGTTACCTCCGCCGTAGCGAAGCCTCGCTTGAAGCTGGCGTGAAATATCTCGTCGCCGGCGGACTCAGCTCCGCGTTGCTCCTGATGGGTATCGTGCTCGTCTACGGTGCGCTCGGCTCGGCCGGTGTCGCCGACTCACTCAACTTCACCCAGATTGGCAACGCTCTCGCCGCCCAGTCCGTCGCGAACACGATCTCGCCCCTGACGCTTGCCGGCATCGCCCTCATCCTCAGCGGCGTCGCCTTCAAGCTCGGCGCCTTCCCGTTCCACACCTGGATTCCAGACGTCTACCAAGGCGCCCCGACACCGACGACCGCCTTCCTCGGCACGGCCTCCAAGGCCGCCGGCGCGTTCACCCTCGTACTCCTTGCCACCGGACCGTTCGCCCCGATCGCCGTGAAGCTCGCGCCACTCCTTGGCGTCACCGCCGTCCTGACCCTCCTTTTCGGCAATCTCGGTGCCCTCGCCACGACCGATGTGAAGCGCACGCTCTCCCTCTCCGGCGTCTCGCACGCCGGCTTCATCCTCGCCGCCGTCACGGCCGCGCTCGTCCTCCCGGGAGCCAACGCGTTCGGCTACGACGTCGAACAGGTCGTGGTCATCTACCTCCTCGCTTACGTCATCGGGACGTTCCTCACCGCCCAAGCGCTTGTCTCGCTGCCGGCCGTCGAAGACCATCGCCGTCCGCAACTCGCGCTCCGCGGACTACTCCGTCGCTCGCCGCTCCTCGCCAGCTCGCTCGGTTTCGGCATCGGCTCCCTCGCCGGCGTGCCGCCTTCCTTCGGCTTCATCGCCAAGCTGCTCGTGCTGACGCTCCTCGTCTCCGCCAAGCTCTGGTGGATCCTCGGTGCCGCCCTCATCGGCGTCGCGATCAGCATCCACTACTATTTCTCGATCCTGCGCGAAGCGGTGGTGCGTCCGACCGACGCCGACGAGGAACTCGCTCCGCTCGAAATCCCGTTCGGCACCCGCTTCCTGATTGGCGCGCTCACCGCGGCCTCGATCATCGGCGGCCTCTTCGTCCTGTTCGGACGTTAACGCCCCTTGCCGCGCCCGCGAGGGTGGTGGCGACGGTGCGCATCCGACAGGGCCGTCCGGTCGACCGACGTATAGATCTGCGTCGTGGCAATATCGGCATGACCGAGCATTTCCTGAATGGAACGCAGGTCGGCTCCGCCTTCGAGCAGGTGCGTCGCGAAGGCGTGGCGCAGAAGGTGCGGCTTCACGGGTACCGAGACTCCGGCGCGCTGGGCAGCTTGCTTCACACCCAACCAAAAAGTCTTACGTGAGATCGCGACGCCCCGGGCGCTCAGGAAGAGCGCACTGCCGGTCTTAGGGCGGACGAGCTTAGGGCGGCCTACCTTGAGGTAGGCCTGCAAGGCGACGAGCGCCGTCTCGCCGACGGGTACGACGCGGTCCTTGGAGCCCTTGCCCGTGACACGCACCAGCGCCGAGTCGGCGTCCACCGCTTGAATCTCCAGGCTGCAGAGTTCGGAAATACGCAGACCGGATCCGTACATCATCTCGAGCATCGCGCGATCGCGCAGGCCCTGCGGCGTGCTGGTGTCGGGCGCGGAGACGACCTTGGCGGCTTCTTCGGCGCTGATCATACCGGGCAGTTTACGGCGGAGCTTCGGGCCGCGGGCGAGTTCGGTGAAATCGTCGCGACGCAGGCCACTGCGAACCAGATGGGCCGAAAAGGAACGGACGGCCGAGAGCCGGCGAGCCATCGAGGCGGCGGCGTGGCCTTTGCGGTCGAGCGCGCGCGTCCAGGAATCCACGTCCGCCAGCGAGACTTCCATCCAGTTCGTCCGGCCAGCCCGGCCACAGTGGGCGGCGAAGCGGACCAGATCCGACTCATAGGCCTCCGTCGTCAACTTGGCGGCGCCACGCTCGAGCGAGAGATGGGCCAGGAAGGCGTCCACCGACTCCTGGAGGTCAGGAGGCACCGTCTCTCGGCGGACTCGGGGCGGCTTCGGCATGCGTCATCAGTATTGCCCCGCCCCCCGGGGAGTCCATAAGGATTGAGCATGTCCAGCCAGCGTGAGCGCGCCATGAAGCCGACCGACCTCCGGGGAATCCTCCGGTATGTCCCGATGTTCCGCGACCACGTGTTCGTCATCGCGGTCGATGGGTCGATCGTGTCCCACGAGAATTTCGCGAACATCGTCACCGACATCGCGGTCCTCCGCAGCCTGTCCATCAAGGTTGTCCTCGTGCACGGTATCGGCCAGCAGCTCGTCGGCCTCGCCGGCGCACATAACATCGTACTCTCCGACGTCCAAGGCGAAGGCCCCATCGATGCCACCACGATGTCACTCGCGCGTGAAGCTTCGGCGCTCGTCTCGCAGTCGGTGCTCGAGAACCTTTCCCAAGCCGGCCTCCGCTGCGCGATTACCAACGCGGTTCGTTCCACCAAGATCGGCCGCATCAAGGGCGTGGACCATCTCTACGCCGGCAAGGTCGAGAAGGTCGACGCCGCGATCCTCAAGTCGATGCTCTCGCAGGATATCCTGCCCCTCGTCACACCCATCGTGTGCGACCGTGAAGGCCAGTCGCTGCGTGTGAATAGCGACCACCTCGCGATGGAACTCGCCTCGGCACTCGGTGCCTCGAAGCTCATCTACCTCACGCCCTTCAGCGGACTGCAGGTCAATGGCGAGGTGCAGCTCAACCTGCCTGAGGATGACCTCAAGCGCCTCCTCGCGGACAAGTCCGCGAAGCTCGACCCGCGCATCCGCAGCAAGGCTGTCCAGGCCGCCAAGGCCCTCGATAACGACGTCCCGCGCGCCCACATCCTCGATGGCCGCGTCTTCGGCTGCCTCCTCACCGAAATCTTCGATAAGGTCGGCCTCGGCACGATGGTGCACGCCAACGACTACGACCGCATCCGCCAGGCCAAGAAGAAGGACGCGCAGGCGCTCTACAACCTCGCCAAGCACGGCGCGAAGACGGACGCCCTCGTCGCGCGCACGCGCCAGCAGATCGAGCAGTCCTTCGCGGACTTCTACGTCTACGAGATCGACGACAGCATCATCGGCTGCGCCACCTTGCGCCCCTATCCCGGCGGTAAGTCGATGGAGCTCGGGGCGGTCTACGTCCAGCCGTTCTACCATGGTCGCGGCGTCGGCAGTAAACTGGTCGAATTCGCCAAACGTCGCGCCAAGCAACTCGGCGCCAAGAAACTCATCGCGCTCACGACGCAGACGCAGGGCTTCTTCCAAGCTTCCTGTAACTTCGTACCGGGCGCGCTGACGGACCTTCCCGCCGAGCGTCGCAAAGCGCTCAAGGAAAGCGGCCGTAATTCGCAGGTGCTCTCGTTCTCGCTCAGCCGCCTGAGCGATTCGGTGCGCTGAGGCTCAGTTCGTTGCGAAGAAGCCGCGTTGCTTCTCGCTAATCGGGAGGCCGAGTTTCTCCATAGCCAGCAGGAAGTCTTCCCAGACGGCCCGCTTGGCGGACGCGCTCGGGTTATGCAGCAGGTAATTCGGGTGATACGTCGGCATCAACGGCACGCCGGAAAGATCAAACCACTGGCCGCGGGCCTGCGTGATGCTCGGCGTGCGACCGTGTAGCGCCTCGAACGCCTGGGCACCGAGCGCGACGACGATACGCGGGGCCACGACGTCGATCTGAGCGCGGAGGTACGGAAGATTGAAGGCGATTTCACGCGCGGTGGGCGGGCGCTTGCCATACTGAGTCGGGGGCTCGGGCCGCCACACCATCACGGGCGCGAGATAATAGTCGGCGGGGCTGATCGCGGCGGCGCCGAGAATCTTCTGAAGCAGTTCGCCCGAAGCGCCCGCGAAGGCTTTGCCCGCTTCCATCTCTTCGAGCGAAGGGGCTTCGCCGACGAACACGACTTTGGCGTCAAGTGAACCATGCCCGAGCAGCGGACGATGCGAACCAGTCAGATGCTTCTTCGTCTCGACGCAGGTGTCGACGAGCTGGCGGAGGGCCTGCATGCGCTCGGCCTTGGTGCCGGCCGGCAACGTGAAGATCGGCGCATCAGCGATGACCGGGGTCGTCGCGACCACGGCAGGCTTCGGCGCGACTGGGATTGGCGCCGGGCGAACAGTGGCGGCCGAAGCCGAGACCGGCTTGGCCGGGGAGGCAGGTGCAGGTGCGGCCACCGGAGCCCCGGCGAGGGCCTTCAAGGTCGCCACGGCTTCGTCCGAAACGCTGACCCGACGGAGCCCAGCGGCCTTCTGGCGTTTAAGCTCCTCCAGGAGGATATCCAGGGCCTCTGCGGGGTCGTCGATCACGGGAGAGAGATGGATTGGATGGCGCGGGCGAGGGTCAAATCTTTCTCCGTAACTTGCCCGCCAGCGTCGTGGGTACAAAGCCGAAGGGTCACCCGATTCCAACTATTATGGATTTCCGGGTGGTGATCGAGCCGTTCGGCCTCGGCCCCAATCAGGTTAATGAAGGCCAAGGCGGCTTTAAAATCATTTAACTTATAGACCTTCAACAACTTAGCGTGTTCGACACTCCACCCATCCAGTCCCACTAGGGCCTCCTGGATCTGACTTGGGGTCAAAGCTGCGCTCATGAAAACAGCCTCTTTCACCCCGCTAACGGAGTCAACGCAGGGCTGAGGGAACCCCCCTATTGTGAATAAACTTGCCGAGGCCCTGCTAAACTGACTTAAAGGCGGTCAGGTTTGTCTCGGAAAATAACCAAAGTAAGAGACAACCCCGCAATAATCCGGTGAGTTGACGGTCGTTAAGACGGCAAATCGAAATCCGAAAGTCGGAAACGGGCAATGCGGTGTAGGTAAAACAAGCAAAACAAAAGATAATATGGAAAACAAACTGTTCGTGGGCAACTTGCCCTGGGCCGCAACCGAATCCGACATCCGCGCTCACTTCTCCCAAGGCGGCGAAGTGGTCTCCGTGGAAGTTATGATGGACAAGTTCACGGGTCGTCCTCGTGGCTTCGCCTTCGTGACCATGGCCAATGCTCAGGCCGCTCAGGATGCGATCGCTAAGACTGAAAACATCGATTTCATGGGTCGTCCCCTGAAGGTCAATGTCGCTCGTCCTCGCGAAGAACGTCCGTCCTTCGGTGGTGACCGTCCCCGCTCCGGCGGCTTCGGTGGCGACCGTCCCCGCTCCGGCGGCTTCGGCGGTGGAGATCGTGGCGGCTTCGGCGGCGGCGGCTCTCGCGGCGGCTTCGGCGGCGGCGGTGGCGGCGGCTCTCGTGGCGGCTTCGGCGGCGGCGAACGTCGCTCCGGCGGCTTCGGCGGCGGCGATCGCGGCGGCTACTAATCCTCGGATTAACACCCTCCTCAAGGGCGCCTTTCGGCGCCCTTTTTTGTGCCCGGATGGGTTGAAATCTCCAACTTCCCAAGGAAAAGGCCTATCCTCTTGTCCCCTGCTGGTCGGCGGGCTTAATGCCCGACCGTCATGCGACCCCTGCTTGCCTTGATCCTGGCCCTCTCCTTCACCTCGGCCCAGGCGGCCCCGAGCACCGATAGCCTGCCCGCCGGGTCCGTCGCCATTGTCGGCTTCGACCTCAAGACCTTCCGCAGGACCAAGGTCGGCCAGGCCCTCGAGAAGCTCGCCAGCATGAAGGCGAAAGATCTCGAGGCCTCCCGCAAGCTCAGCGAGCAGCTCGGCATCGACACCAAGAAAGACCTGCAGGAAATCGTCGTCGCCATCTATCCGGGCCCTGACGGCAAGGTTGCCGAGAAGAGCGCCTCAGGCGTTGTGCTGATTCGCGGCAACTTCTTGCCGGCAAGAATCAACTCCTTCGGTAAGTCGAACAATATCCCGTCAAAGACCGTCGGCCAGCACCAGGCCTGGGAAGCCAGCGCGTTCATCGAGAAACTTTCGGGCGAAAAGCCAAAGGAAGACGCCAAGGATGCCTACGTCGTCGCCCACTCGGAAAATCTCGTCGTCATCGCCAGCGCGGAATTCCTCGAACGCGCCGTCGCCGCGGCCAATCGCGGCGAGAAGGCCGCGCAGCTGCCCACCGCGGTATCCGCTAAATTCGCCGCCGCCCAGAACGGCTGGCTCACTCTGTACGCCGATGCCGCGAAGATGCCTAACACGAAGCAAGAAGTCGGCGTGGAAGATCTTTCGCTGGTGCTCGGCGAAAACGCCACCGACCTGCAGCTCGCGATCGCCGCCAACTTCGTGAGCACCGAGAAGGCTTCGACGATGCGCAAGCAGCTCCAAGGCTTCCAAGCGCTCTCAATGATGGGACTCTCGAACGACGATGGGAAATCGCCCGAGGAGAAGGAAGAAATGGGGACGCTCGCCGAACTCGTGCAGAAGATCCGCATCGGCGGCGAAGGCAAGCAGGCGACCCTCGATCTCGATTACCCGGCGGACAAGCTCGCGCAGGCGATCGCGAAGGTGGTCGACAAAGCCCAAAAGAGCGCAGCCACTCCGGGCGCCAAGTAAGCGCGTATGCGTCGCCCTCTCCTCCTGCTCGCAGTCCTGGCCCTAGCGTGCGGCGCAGCGTGGCTCTGGAGGCATCCCGGCGACCTGCGCCTGCGCATCGACCCGCGTAGCCGCGAGGTCGCGCTCATCCTGCCGCGCGAAGCCCAAGGACTCCGGACTTCCGCCGCTGTCCTCCGGGCACTCGCCGAACTCGCCCCGCCAGAACAGCGCGAAACCCTGCGCGCAGGGCTCGGCCGAGCTACCTTGGAAAAAGCCGAGCGGGCGACCGTGGGCTTCGTCCCGGGACAACCAGCCGAACTCAGCGAGAACCCGCCTGAGGTATCCGTCGGCGGCAAGGTCATCCCCGGACTCGCGCGCGTGCAGTTAAGCGGCGTCCCGCATGGCTATCTGCTTGTGCACGCGGCACCGGCAAATGCCTTACTCGAGACCGCCGCCCGCCGCCGCTGGCTCGGGCGCGCGCTCATCGAAGCCGGTGCCCAAGCCGAGACGGCGACCATCGCAGTCGGCGAAAGCGACGGCGGCGCCTTCCTTGTCGTGACGATCGCGTTCGCCTATCGGACCGGCGACGAGGCCGAAGCTGCGCTCGCTCGCCTGACGGAAAAACAAGGCGACTACGAAGCGCTCGGCTTCGCCGCGCGACCGGGCACCGACCGCATCACGCGTCAGACCAAGCTGCTCGTGGTTCGGCTCGATATCGAGACGGACCTCGTCCTACAGGCGTTGCGCCACCGCTGACGCTCAGGCCTTCTCCAGTGAACCATCGGCCTTGAGGCGACGGTAGTAGCAACCCGAGCGGGCCTTGCCGTTCTCCTTCGTGTGGCACGCGCCCTGACCCGCGGGGCGAACCTTGTAGAGAATCGAGTTCTGCTCGCAGTTGACGCGCACCTCAAGGAGCTCGAGGAAATCGCCGGAAGTCAGGCCCTTAATCCAAAGTTCGTTGCGCGACGTGCTCCAGAAGGTCGCCTTCTTTTCACGGAGCGCCGTCTGCAGGGCGAGCTCGTTGACGTAGCCGAGAATAAGCACTTCGCCGGTCAGGGCATCCTGAGCTACCGCCGGGATGACATCAGCCTGCCCGGAAGCGATTTTTCGCAATTTTCCGAAGTCGAGTCGTAGGGCCAGGCCTTCTTCGAGTTCTTTGTCGGACATGTGACCTTTTTGAAGGGGTTTGGAGGCTCATTCAAGGCTGGAAACCCCACCCCTTTATCCCTTACGGATTAAGCCTATGTCGCTTAACAATTCCGCCGACCTTTCCCGCGCCGCCACTGAGGCCCGCGGCCTCGCTATGGACGCCGTGGCCGCCTGCCACTCGGGACACCTCGGCCTGCCTCTCGGCGCCGCCGAAATCGGCTCAGTTCTCTACGGCAACTTCCTCCGCCACGACCCCGCCGCCCCTTCCTGGATCAATCGCGACCGCTTCGTGCTCTCGGCCGGCCACGGCTCGATGTTCGTCTACAGCTGGATCCACCTCGCTGGTTTCGACCTCCCCCTCCAGGAAGTGAAGAACTTCCGTAAGCTCCACTCCAAGACCCCGGGCCACCCCGAGTTCGGCGAGACGGTCGGCGTCGAAGCCACGACCGGTCCGCTTGGCCAAGGCACTGGCAATATCGTCGGCATGGCCGTCGCCGCCAAGATGGCCGCCGCCCACTTCAATACCGCCGAGCATCAGATCTTCGACCACATCGTGGTTGGCCTCGCCGGCGACGGTTGCCTCCAGGAAGGTATCTCACAGGAAGCCGCTTCCTTCGCCGGCCGCTTCGGCCTCGATAACCTCATCATGCTTTACGACTCCAACGACGTCACCCTCGACGCGATGGCCTCGAAGACGCAGAACGAGGACACCGCCAAGCGCTACGAAGCCGCCAACTGGGAAGTCTTCACCGTCAAGCAGGGCAACGAGCTGGCCCCGATCTCCGCAGCCCTCGACCAGGCCCGCGCCAGCAAGAACGGCAAGCCGAAGCTGATCATCTGCAAGACCGTCATCGGCAAGGGTATCGCCGAAGTCCAAGGCACCGCGAAGGGTCACGGCGAAGCTGGCGTGAAGTTCGTCGACGCCTCCCGCAAGGCCCTCGGTCTGCCGGAAGAAAAGTTCTACGTCTCCCCGGAGACCCGCGCTTACTTCAACGCCCGCAAGGCCCAGCAGGCCACTGCGCACGCCGCATGGCAGCAGACCTTCGCCGCTTGGTCCAAGGCCAATCCCGAGAAGGCCATCCTCCTCGCCAAGGCGCAGAAAGGCGACCACGGCGACGTCCAGTATCTCCTCTCCGCCATCCCGGAGTTCGGCAAGAACGCCCTCGCGACCCGTCTCTCCGGCGAAGCGTGCATCAACGCCGTCGCCAAGGCTTCGCCGCTCGTGCTTTCCGGTTCCGCCGATCTTCACGGCTCGACCAAGAACTACATCAAGGACGCCGGCGACTTCGACATCGCGACCCCAGCTGGCCGCAACCTCTACTTCGGTATCCGCGAGCACGGGATGGGCGCCATCCTCAATGGCATGGCCTACCACGGCATCTTCAAGGGCTCCGGCGCGACGTTCCTAACCTTCTCCGACTACCTCCGCCCGTCGATCCGCGTCGCGGCCCTCGCGAAGCTCCAGGCGTTCTACATCTTCACGCATGACTCCGTCGGCGTCGGCGAAGACGGCCCGACCCACCAGCCAGTCGAAACCGTCAGCGCCTTGCGCTGCATCCCGAACCTCGACGTGGTTCGCCCGGGCGACGCCGAAGAAACCGCCGCCGCCTTCGCCCACGCCGTCGCCCGTAAGGACGGCCCGGTCGCCCTCATCCTCTCCCGTCAGAACGTTCCGTCCCTCGACGCCGTCCCGGTCGCCACGCGACGCCAGGGCACGCTCAAGGGTGGCTACGTCCTCCGCAAGGAAACCGCCGCGCTCACCCACATCCTCATCGGCACAGGCAGCGAACTCTCGCTCGCCCTCGCGGCTGGCGAAGAACTCGGCGCGGGTGTCCGCGTCGTCTCGATGCCTTCGATGGAAGTCTTCGCTCGCCAGCCGAAGGCCTACCAGGAAGAAGTCCTGCCCGCCGCTTGCACCAAGCGCGTCAGCATCGAAGCCGGCGTGACAATTTCTTGGGGTCGCTACGTTGGTACCGCCGGCAAGGCCATCGGCACCGACACCTTCGGCCTCTCCGCCCCGGGCGACGTGGTGATGAAAGAACTCGGCATCACGAAGGAAGCTGTGATCGCCGCCGCCAAGGCGCTCTAAGCGAGCTGACAGCCGTACAGCGAAGACCGGCGGCCTTGCGCCGCCGGTCTTCTTGTTTTACTTAGCCTCGCGGAGATCGGTGAGCGGGATGCGGAAGAGATCGCCCTGCTCGGAACCGAGGAGGAGATGACTGTTACCGACCCAGGAGCACCCCTCGACCTGAAAGGAAAGCATCGGCGGCGAAATGGGCGCATGGAGGGCCGGAGCCCGGAAGAAATCTTCGCCGACCAACGGAACGTCGAAGACCCAAACATTACGATAGGTCAGAATGGCGAGACGCTTCTGATCCGGGGAGACGCAGGCGTCGGTGACCATGCCGCCGATATCGAAGCGGGCCAGTTTAGTCAGCGTCGCCCGGTCGCCCACCGGCGGGATGTCGGCCCGCCAGAGATCCGTGAGAGTGTCGCGGCGATGCTTAGTCAGGAGATAGAGTTTTCCGCGCAGCAAGAACATCGCCTCGCAGTCGTGCGCGAGTTCGGGGTCAGGAAAAGCGGTCTGATCTGGCCAAGCGAAGGTCACCTTACGGACCTCGGTAACCTCCGTGACGCCTGGCTTCGGTTCCTTGAATAGGTAGAAGGCTAGTTCCTTGCGGCGGGAGACGTTGTTGCCGACGTCGCCGACAACCATGTTGCCGGAGGCGTCACCCGTAATGGCTTCCCAATCCACATTCGAGGCGCCCTTGAGCGTGACCGCGCCCCAATAGCCCTTGGCGACGGGCACCATGGTGCCATCGGCCCGAATTGGGGTGATGGCGGACTTGGCGCCAGAATCGGCAAGCGTCCAGAAGACGCCAGGTTGCGAGGGGCTTACCCAGAGCGCGGAACATTCGGGCACGAGCTTGAGGTTCAACTTTCCTACGCTCTTCAATTCGATGGTCGGCATGGCCGGGACCTCGCGACGGATAACCTCAGGCTCAGCGCCTAAGCCGAAAGCGGCCCAAGTCAGGCAGGCGAGGTGGAGCGCAATCCGCATGCGGTCACGCTACCCTACCCGGCCCCCTTGGCAATCCGTCGCCGACTCTTTTGCTGTCGAAATCAGGGCTGACCTTACCATCCTCGCGTCATGGCCCGCAAATCCTCGCGCTCGCTCTGGGCGGATAAGCTCCGCGGCGTCGCGTCGACGCCGACGGGGGCGAAGTCGCCCCGTACCCGCAAGATTGCGGCCACTCCTGCCGGCCGCGGCTGTCGCGCTATCATCCTCGGGATCGATCCTTCGCTGCGCGGTACCGGCCTGGCCGTCATCGATGCGCGCTCGGAGCCAATGCGCCTGCTCGCCAGCGTCACGCTGAAGCTCGGCCCGAAGCTCGAAGCCTATGAGTGCCTCGGGCGTATTGCCGACGCGGTGGAGAAACTCGTCCGCGAGCATACGGTCACCCACGCCTCCATCGAGGAGACCATCTACGTCCAGAACTTCCGCACCGCCCAGGCGATGGGCGCCTCGCGCGGCGCCGCCCTCAGTGTGCTCGCCCGCCTCGGCGTCAAGGTGGGCGAATACGCCCCCACGCGTATCAAGCTCGCGGTGGCGGGCCATGGCGCCGCCAAGAAGGAACAGGTCGGCCGGATGATTCGAACGGTGCTCCGCCTCGGTGAAGAGCTAGCGCTCGATGAATCCGACGCAGCCGCGGCCGCGCTCTGCCACGCCTTCACCGCGCGCAGCTGATCAAAGCTCCTCGCTGACGGCAAACTCGTCGTGACGACTGCGAGCCTGGCTCCAGCGGGCCATGAGCTCGTCGAGCGGCACGGGGCGGACCTTCTGCGAAAGATTGTAGGCGCCAGCTTCGAGGCAGGCCCTCAGCTGACCCCAGACTGCTTCGTATGAGCGCGAGAAGCGTAGCGACTCATCGCGCAGGAGGCTGGAGACGTGGCAGCAGCCGCCGACTTCGGTGACGATGAAGCGGCCGGCTTTGAGATCCTCCATGGAACTCGCGCGCAGGTCGAACCGGGCGAAGTGGAGACCCGGGAAACGCTTGGCGAACTGGGTCACGGCGGTGTCGAGTTCCACGGTAATAAGGTCGTGGCGATGGAGGCAACGGGCGCCATGGCCGTAGCTACCGGTGAGATTGAGCGTCACCTTTTGACCAGCGGGGATAACCCGGTTCAGGTCGCGCGCATGGCAGCGCAGGAAGAGGTTGGCGCGGGAGACCGCAACTTCGTCCAGCCAGATGAGTTCTTCGAGCGTCTGCTCGCCGTCGCCGCGCACGGTGACGTCGCGCTTCTGCACGATGGCCATGATACTCCCGTCGTCCTTGCCCGGATTACGGCGCCAGACGACCTCGAACTCGAACCCGGAGATAAACTTCTGCAGGAGGAAATCCTCCGTGGCGCCGCGGACAAGCCGCTCGAGTTGCTCCTGCGTATGGACGAAACGTAGCCCGGCGCCGTCCTCGGCGACCTCCGGCTTGAAGACGACCGGGAAGCCATGACATGCCGCAAAGGCGGCGGCATCCTTCACGCGCTCGTCGCTGGGGTCCTCGAGGGAAAGAGCGAGCGTCGGGCAGCAGCGCGAGTCGCGCTGGAACGGACGCAGCAGGAGGGACTTCGCGTCGCCAATGAAACCACCGACGCGGCCAAGTGCCGGATTCGCGGAGGCGAAGGCGGTGAGGCGGCGATGGCGCAGGCTCAGGAGCACGATGCCCAGACGCACCGGGAGGTAAAGGAGCCAGCCCGGCCAGAGCGACGGCTGCATCAGGCCACGGACCTTCATGACGATTTCCCGGCGACCGCGCCAGGTCATCGCCGGCACGACCCAGTGCGTGAAGAACCAAATGAAAGCGAAGAGACCGAGCACGATCCACATGGCGTACTGCTTGTAGCGCGGGAACTGCTCCATGAAGGGCGGCCCCAAAGTGCTGCCCAGGAGCATGAGCACCGGCGTCCAGACGAGCGCCGCCGTGAAGAGCAGCAGCGAGAGACGCGGAAGGCCGAGGCGCAGGATACCCGCAGTCACGAAGGTCGGCACGCGGCTCGCAGGGATGAAGCGGGAGCTGACGATCACGAGCATACCACGCGGCGAGCCGAACCAGCCGGCCATGCGGTCGATCTCGTGCTCCTTCACAATCCACTTGAGCGGCGCCCGGCGCAGCGCGTCGCGACCCAGCCAGCGGCCGAGCGCGTAAAGGACCATGTCGCCGATGAAGATGCCCACCGTGCAGGCCAGCGCGGCCCACCAGAAACCGATGATGCCTTCAGCCGCGAGTAGTCCCGCGGCCAGGCAGGTCGGATCCTCCGCCACGAAGGTGCAGAGAATGATAATGAGGATGAGGATCCAGAAGCGCGCACCATCGGAGACCACGAGGTCCGGGTAAGGCTCGGCCACCGGGACCGGCGCAGCACGGCGCGGCGCCTTACCGGCCTCGACGTCAGCGATGAAGCGGCGAATTTCTTCGGAGGCCACCTGGGCGACCTCGCGACCATGACCGCCCTCGAGTTCGAGCAAGCGGGCCTGCGGCATGAGCCGGGCGGAATAGCGGGCGGCGTCGACGGGCGTAACCCAGTCGGACTTGCCGTGGACGATGCAGACGGGGCCGTCCCACGCGCGGAGCATGGCCTTGGCGCCTGACAGGTCGCTGTCGAAGAAGACGCCGGAGTAACCGCGGTTATACGGCAGCCGATCGGCCAGGCCGAAATGCGGCGTGGCCACGTCGAACAGCACGAAGGGGATGTGGTGGAAGAAGTAGACGAACTTATTCGCAACGGCGTTACCGAGGAGCGTGTATTCCTGGGCGCCGGGCGCCGAGACGAGCGTCAGCGAAGCCACGCGTTCCGGGTGCTTCTTGGCAAACTCCAAGGCGACTACCCCTCCCAAGCCTTCGCCCACGACATGGAAACGTCCAGCTCCGAGGCGCGCCTCGATGGCCTTGAGCATATCGGCGGCGACATGGTCGACAGCCATCGAATCCCGCGAACGATGCAAGGCGGTGGGCCAGCGGACGGCATAGACTTGGCCGAGGCCGGGGAATCCATCGGGTTTGACGACGAGATCGGTCTTGTTCCACGCGTTCTCGCCACGATCTGGCAGACTGGGCACCACGACCACCGGCAAGGCGCTGGACGAGGGTGCGGGGTTGGTGGATTCGATCTGGACCGCATGCCCCAGCTCGGGCTTGGGCTGACGGTCGACGGAGGTCACCCAGCGGGAGACGAGGACCATCAGGACATAGCACGCCAAGACGATCCACTTGACCGGGACTCTCCCGAGGTTGCGCTTGCGCTCGGCTGTGGTAGACATCCTTCGCCCATCAAAGGTCGCGGGTCCCCGGGAGCAAGTCGGGAAGGGGGAATACCGCACGATTGGCCGATTTATGGCTTCCGTAGCGAGGCCAACCCCTCTTGTCTTGGACCACGTGCAATCCACCGGAAAGGAACTCCCAGGCCTCAGGGTCACCATCGACAAAGTGGTGCACCATAGGGATGCGAACTTCCCTCCAGAAACACCGCACGCGTTCGTCTACTTCCTGACCATCAGCAACCTCTCGCAGGAGACGGTGAAACTGCTGGGGCGGAAATGGATCATCCGCGCCCCTGACGGCACCATTGAGATCGTCGAGGGCGACGGCATCGTGGGTGAGACTCCCACCCTGCCCCCGGGCGAGAAGTTCTCCTATAACAGTTACCACCTCGCCGGCGGCCCGCTGACGGCCGAAGGCTCCTTCCATGGCACCACCCAATCTGGCGAACGCATCTTCACGCACATCCCAGTCTTCGCGCTGACCCCTCCTTCCGACCCTTCCTAATGCGACTTACCGACCTAAACTCTGGCCGTGAAATCGGCGCCAACTGTATGCTCGCCGAATTCGGCGGACTGCGGCTGGTGATCGACTGCGGCCTCCACCCCAAACTCGACGGCCGCAAGGCCTTACCCCAGATCGATAAGATCCAAGGCAACGTCGATGGCGTAATCCTGACACACTGCCACCTCGACCACCTAGGCTCGCTGCCCTTGCTCCTAAAGCAGCACCCGACGTCTCGAGTCTACGCTTCGGCCGCCACCACCCTCTTCGTCCGCCGACTCCTGAGCAACTCCATCCAGGTAATGAAGCGCCAGCGAGAAGAGACCGGCAATCAGGACTACCCTCTCTACGTCGAGACCGACGTCGAACGCGTCGAACACGCCCTCGCCGCGGTACCCATCGCCAACCCGCGCATGATCGGCCGCGGAGGCGAAGAAGTCGCCCTCACCTTCCACCTCGCGGGCCACGTCGCCGGCGCCGTGGGCTGCCTGATCGAACACCGTAAGAAGAAGCATTTCTTCACGGGCGACGTCCATTTCAAGGCCCAGCGCACCGTTGCGGCAGCCAACTTCCCGCGCACGCCGGTCGACACGCTCGTCATGGAATGCACCCGCGGCGCCACGGCAACCGTCCCGGGCTTCGACCGCGGCAAGGAAGAGC
Organism: Opitutales bacterium; assembly: GCA_044232865.1. GTDB lineage: Bacteria > Verrucomicrobiota > Verrucomicrobiia > Opitutales > UBA953 > UBA953. The sequence goes on from JBIILC010000008.1 coordinate 35,331, forward strand.
AGCGCCTCATCAAGGCCGTCAACGCCATCTGCGACGACGGTGGCTCGGTCCTTCTACCGGCCTTCGCCTTCGGCCGCATGCAGGAGATCCTGATGCTGCTCCAGGAAGCCGCTGATGCTGGCAACCTGGCCGACGTGCCGATCTTCTGCTCGGGACTCGGGATGGATCTCTGCGACTATCTCGATGCCGCCAGCAAGAAGACGAAGCAGGTCAAGTTCAGCCGTCAGGTTCTCCGTGACCTCGGCATCTTGCCGCTCTCGCGTAAGTACACGCAGCCCGGAAAGAATATGCCTGAACGCGGCATCTACCTCCTCTCGAGTGGTATGCTCGTCGAGAAGACGCCCGCCTGGCGCGTCGCCGCCAACATGCTCGACCACGAGGAGAACGCGGTGTTCTTCGTCGGCTACTGCGACCCGGAAACCCCGGGCGGCGAACTCATCGGCATGAGTCCGGGTGGTGAATTCAAATTCAAGTCTCTCGACCACACCTCGACGTTGCGCGCCAAGGTCGAACGCTTCCACCTCAGCGGCCACGCGGATCGCGAAGAGCTCCTCGACTTCGCCAAGGCCCTCGAACCGAAGGACATCGTCCTGACGCACGGCGACCCGCCCGCCCGCGCCTGGATGAAGGAAACCCTCGCCGCCGCGATGCCAGGCACCCGCGTGCACGACCCCGCACCGGGCGTCCCCCTCGAGCTGTGAGCCTGCTGCCGCAGTCCGTCGAAGATTGGCGTGAGTTCACCCTCACGCGCGGTCCTCGTATGGCGGCGGAAGCTTTCCTGATCAAACTGGGCGCGCTGGGCGCCGAGGAACAACGCGCCTCGCTCTGCGGCCTGCCCGATGTCGCCACGTTGACCCGCCGCTTCGAAGCGGCTTGGCCCCGGCGCGAAGCCGCCCTCGGTGGCGTACCCTTCCTCACGAAGGACCTCTACTTCCGCACGGGCGAACCGACCTACGCTGGCTCGACGTTTCTGCCCGAAGAGATCGGCCCAGCCAGCACAACTTCCACCCTGCCCGCCGCCTTCGAAGCGGACGCCGGGGCGATTGAATGCGGGCGGACGCAGCTGAACGAATTCGCCTTCGGACTGACGGGCGAAAATCCGCACTTCGGCGACTGCCCTCATCCTGAACACCCTGAGCTTCTTTCCGGCGGCTCGAGCTCTGGTGCCGCCTTCGCCGTCGCGCGCGGGCTGGTGCCGTTCGCACTCGCCACCGATACCGCCGGCTCGATTCGCGTACCTTGCGGTTACTGTGGAGTTTGGGGACTACGCCTCTCGCCTGATATCGCGCCCATTGGCGACATCTTCCCTCTCTCGCCGGGCTACGACACCCAAGGATGGATCACGCGCACCGCCAAGGATCTCCGCCAAGTCTCGGCCGCCGTGCTCGGCGAAGCCCCGCCCGCCGGTGCGGGCCTCTGGGCCGGCGACCTGGGCCTGGATATCCCGAAGGACGATCTCGCCGCCATGCGCGCGGTCGCCCTGCAGGCGGGAGCGCAGGAAGACGCCGCCGCCGCGATGCTCCTGCAGCTCGCCTTCAAGGAAGCGGCTGACGCTTATCCGACACTCGGTGGCCATGCCGCCGCGCGCGTGCACGCCGCTTGGCTCGAACGCCGTCGCCCAGATTACGACCCAGTCGTATGGGAACGCCTCAATGTCGGCCGCGGGCGCACCCATGAGGAGATCCGGGCCGCCGAAGCCGTCCGCACCCACGTGATTAATGCCTTCCGCACAGTCTTCCGTCGCCATCACTTCATCGCCCTGCCCGCAACGTTCGGAGGCGCCGTGCGCAAGGCCGACTCGAACGCGACGCATCGCCGCCGGCTACTCGCACTCAATACGCCCGCTTCGCTCGCTGGGCTACCCCTCGTCGTCGCGCCCGCGCACCTCCCGAACGGCCTCACGGCCGGCGTGCAGTTCGTCTTCCCCGACATGGCCAACTTCGGCTGGGACTCCGTCCTCGGCCGTTTCGGCTGATCAGAGCCGCTTGCGGCGCATGTGCGCCGAAGGCTGGCCCAACGCTTCGCGATACTTCGCCACGGTGCGGCGGGCGATTTGCACGCCGCGTTTACGTAACTCTGCCGTGATGGCCTCGTCGGCCAGCGGCTCGGCGGGGTTCTCGCGGGCGAGGATGTCGGCGATGAGCTCCTGGACGCCTTCCTGTGCGACGGTACCGCCATCGGACGTCGCGACACCAGAAGTGAAGAACCAACGGAACTCGCGCAAACCATGCGGCGTCAGCATCCACTTACTAGCGGCGGCGCGCCCGACAGTGGTCTCATGGACGCCCATCTCTTTCGCGACGTCGGTCATGGTCAGCGGACGGAGTTTGGCGGGGCCATGCTCGAAGAAATCGGCCTGACGCTCGACGATGATGTGGGCAAGCTTCTCGATGGTGCGCTGGCGCTCTTCAATCGCGCCGATGAGGAACTTGCCCTGACGCATACGCTCGAGGATGTAAGCCCGTTCCTTGTCGCCGAGAGCCTGGCCGGCGAGCATGTCCTTGTAGGCGGGGACCAAGCGGAGCTTGGGGACATGGCGGTCGTCCATGATCACCTTCCACTTACCGTCATCACCCAGTTCGACGCTGGCGTCGGGCGTGACCACCCGGTTATCGTCGCGGGAGAATCGGCGGGCGGGTACAGTCTCGAGCTTGGCGAGTTCGGCGAGGGCCTCGCGGATTCCGTCAAGTTCGACGTCGAGCACCCGGGCACATTCATCGAGCCGTCGACCCATCATCGGCTCCCAGCAATCGGTGACGAGACGCGCGGCGGTGGAAAGTCGGCGGCCGCGCTGACGCAGCTGGGCGAGGAAACACTCCCGAAGATCGCGGGCACCAATGCCCGGCGGATCGAAAGCCATCAGCAAGGTGTGGGCCGTCGTGACGGCCTCGTAAGGTTGGCCGGAACGCAGGGCGACAGTCGAAAGGTCTTCCTCGACGAAGCCACGCTCATCGAGCGAGGCAATCAGGAGCTTGAGTGCCTCCTGCACGGCCGGATCATCGGAGGCCGTACGGGCCTGATCGGCGAGGTGTTCGGAAAGCGAAGCCTCGCCAGTAGCGGACTCTAGCATATGCCGGCGACGTTCCTCATCTTCCTGGGTATAGCCCTGCGAGCGAATCTCCTCGTAGTAGCTTTCGTCCCAATCCTCCTTCATGCGCTTCAACGCATCAAAATCGTCGTCGCCCAAGGAGAGTTCGCGCGGGCCCTCCTCTTCCGCCTCTTCGGAGGGCACCGGCGCATCCAGACTCTCGCTGCCGACCGGCTCAACTTCCTCCAATAAAGGGTTGGCTGCCATCTCTTCCGAGATCTCACTCAGGAGCTCGGCCGCGGGCACTTGGAGGATGCGGAGCGACTGGCGAAGCTGCGGCGTCAGGACGAGGCCTTGGACCTGCTTCTGCGATTGATTGATGCCTGGATTAGCCATCGAACGAACCCAAGCAAAGCGGGTTCTAGGGCGATTTGCAAAAGGTATCGATGAGCCCATTCGTCTTGCCTAACCACTGGTGGCAAACAGGCTCAAAGATACCCGAAGAGGGATGGAATCTGCCCGCATGCGCCACTTCTCACTCCTCATTGGTAACGAAACCCGCGGCCCTCTGACCGAAGCCGAGATTATGGCCATGATCGCCGAAGGGGCGTTGACGGCGGACATGCTCTGTGCACCCGCAGGGTCGCCGGATTGGGTGCCGCTCTCCGATCATTTCAAATTCGGGGTGACCCTCAAACTGAGGCGGACGAAGGCCGTGTCCACGGAAGTCGAAGATGAGATTGCCGCCACGCGACTTGATCCCGACACGCGGAGACGCCTCCTGCTCTACAGCCTGGCCGAACCTGCCAACGTCGACACCTTCACGCAGGTCCAGGCGATGCTCGCCCTCGCTGATCACGAAAAGAAGATTACCTCCACCCGTCGTCTTCACCAAGGAGTCGGTTATGCCGCGCTGATCGCTATGATCGGCGTCGGCGCGTTACTGGGCTTATCCCGAGGCTTCGGCGGCGATGCCCTCGCTTTCTGCGGCGGTCTCTTCGTAAAGGAAGAGGCCAACGCTCGGACGAGCTTCGCCATACTCCGGAGCGAGCTCAGCCAATTCGCCGAGATCAAGACCCGCGCCGAACGCGCCGTCTTCGAGAAGCCCCTCGGCGGCTCGCCCGGCTTCAACGTGATTGCCAGTCGCCTGCAGATCGACCCTCACTCTTCCTTCTCGCTGCGCGGTCAGGTCGACACCGCCCCGCTGACCCGAAAGATCGCCGCCTGGGGACTCAAGCTCGACGACGACCGCCGGGTCTACGTCCTGTACGACGCACCCTCCGCCAAGGCCGCCGAACTGCTGGGGGCCCAGTCCGCAATCCTCGACGATGTCCTCAGCCCGGCCCTTGAAGAAGCGGGCTTCGCCCAGCTCTTCGCCGAAGTGATGAGCACCTTCCCTCCGGCCAGCTTCGCCGAGGCCGGCCGGCTCCGTAAGGAAGCCGAAGGTATGCGCATGAGTGCGCTGAAGATCTTCATCGACCGCGTCGACTTCCACGCCCAGGCCGCGAGCTCGCAGTCCGCCCAGAAAGCATGGAGCAACCAGTTGATCGACTTCTCCGAACGCCTCAAGGCCCTCCAGGCCAAGGTCTATGCCCTGACCTCGCCGGTGGCCCGTCGGAAGCGCTGGAGCGAATTCAATTCGGGCCAGGGCGCCGAGCTCGCCGCCTGGATGTTGACCTCGGGCGCCAAGGAAGTCCGTGTCAATCCTGACGGCACGTTCGTCATCTCCGAAATCTCGGGTATCAACTCCGATTCGTTGAACCTGGTAATCGTCAGCGCGCGCATCGCTGGCGACACCGTCTTCTTACCTTGGAACTCCAAGCATCTGGGTACGAGCAAGTGGACCAGCGAGCCGATGGCCAAAGCCTTCCTGATCGACCGTGAACGCTATAAAGTCAGCGACAGAGTGACCGTCGGTGGCCGCACCTACTTTGCCAACCTCCAGACGGCGACCCACCGCTTTGTCTACACCCGCACTTCGCCGCAGTGGCGCTACCTTGCGCTGGCCCGCGAAACGGACAAGGACCGGGTCTTCGCGCTAGTCGACGACAAGACTTATGCCGCCGCCAGTAAGGGCGCGACCATCACGCCCGCCGAGCTCGCGAAGTTCAACCTTTACCTGCGCGCGGAAGAATCCGTGCGCCCCGACGGCCTGTACGTCGAGTGACCCCGGTCACTGCGCGCGCGGCGTCCAACAGTCCGGCTCAGAGCAATCACCCAGTTGCGAAGGGGTGAGACGCGTCACCTTGCCGGTGACACTGTCAATGACAGCCAGCCAGTTACCTTGCGCGGCGACTAGGTGACGGCCGTCCGCGCACCACGAAGCATGGGCGATGGATACCGGGCTCTTAGTTACGATGGGCGTCACAGTGTTGGCGGCGAGATCAAGCACCCCGAGGCGAAGTGAGCCGGCCTCCTGATAAGTGAAGACGAGCTGATTCGGGAAGACGGGATTCCAGCGCGGTTCGGTACTGTAACCATGACCCGTGGAGAGCCGCTGCAAGGCGCCGCCAGCCGAACTGGCGAGGTAGATGCCCGGGCTGCCGGTCGGGCCAGCGGTGAGTGCGAAACGGGAACCATCCGGAGACCACGAAGGATCGGTGTTCACCCACTGCATACTCGGAGCCTTAATCACGCGCGTCGGCGTCTGGCCCTGCGGACCCGCGACGAAGATATCCATCGTGCCCTTATTGGAAGAGGCGAAAGCAATCCGCCCGTCGGGACCGCTGCTGGCGGCGCCGAGGGCGCCACGGACGTTGACGATCACCTTGGAGGCCTCGCCATAACCATTGGTCGAGAAAATCTCGGGCCAATTCGAACGGAAGGAGGAGATGAAGAAGATGCGAGAGCCATCGGCGGACCAGCGCGGACCGATCGAGGTGTTGCCATACCTCGTCAGGCGTAACGTCCTGGAGCGGGCCAGATTAGTGACATAAATTTCGGCGCTGCCGGTGGAACGCGAGACGAACGTGACCTTGGTGTCGGCGAACAATGGCTTGAGCTGCCAGCGACGACCGAGGCCCACGACCGCGGCGTCGGCAATCCGGAGTGCGAGCTGATCCTCGTCCTTACCTTCAACGTTCGACGTAAAGGCACAAAGCACATTATCGCAGGAGACGACGGCGGCGAGCCCGCCGCGACCAATGCGCACCTTGATCGAAGAATTGGGCGAAATCTCGATGGCGCCGTGGGTGGAAAGAGCGGACTGGACGAGGCTGCCCAAGACCGGATCGTCCGAGACGATCGCGACCGGCAGAATCTTGCGGCTGATTAAGCCATCGATCTCTTTGTCGATCTTGGTGTTACCTTGAGCGAAGAGGGGTGAGACGAGAAAGACGGCGAAGAGGGAAAGGAAGCGCATCGAGCGAGTTTGTTATGAGGTTAGCAGTTTGACCTAAGTTGGGCAGGGAGTTCAATCCTGCTGATGTCGCTCGATAAGGAATCCGTCCAGAAGGCCCTCGGTCAGGTCCGGTACCCCGGCTACAGCCGAGACATCGTCTCCTTCGGTCTGGTAAAGGGCATCGAGGTCACCCTCGAGGGTAAGGTCAGCGTCGGCCTAGCGGTCACGAGCTCCGACCCTGAGGTACCCAAGAAACTGTACGCCGAGATTGAAGCCGCCCTGCAGGCCATCGGGGTGAAAAACCCCGAGATCGCCATCACGGTGACAGTCCCCAAGGGCACCCCACCCCCGGCCGGTGCCCCCGCCGCGACCGCCAAGCTCCCGGCCGATGCCGGCGTGGGCAAGGTGAAGTTCATCATCGCGGTCGCCAGCGGTAAAGGCGGCGTCGGTAAGTCCACTTTCGCCGTCAATCTGGCCTGCGCCCTCGCTCGTGCCCTCTCCGACCAAGGGCGCCCAGGCAAGGTCGGCCTGATGGACTGCGATATCTACGGCCCTTCGGTGCCGCTGATGATTGGTGTCAACGGCCGTCCCATGCTGGACGGCGACACCCTTATCCCTCTCGAGAATTTCGGCGTGAAGGTGATGTCCATGGGCCTCCTCATCGATGCCGACGCCCCGGTAGTCTGGCGCGGTCCGATGATCATGAAGACGATTTCGCAGTTCGCGACGAACGTCCGCTGGGGCGAATTGGACGTCCTCCTGATCGACCTACCCCCGGGCACGGGCGATGCCCAACTCTCCATCGCCCAGGCGATGGCCCTCAGCGGCGCTATTATCGTGACCACCCCACAGACGGCGGCAGTCGCGGTCGCCCTCCGCGGCGCGGCGATGTTCGAGAAAGTCGGCGTACCGATCCTCGGCGTGGCGGAAAACATGAGTTTTCTCGAGGGGGCGGACGGCTCCCGCCAATACCTCTTCGGCCAAGGCGGCGGCCTCAAGGTCGCGACCGCCCTGCAAACGATCCTTTTGGGAGAGGTCCCGCTCGACCAGACCATCCGCGTCGGTGGCGACCACGGCATCCCGGTGGTCATCAGCCATCCGGACAGCAACCCGGCCCGGGTCTTCCGGTCCATCGGCCTGACCGTGCTGCAAGGGCTCGAAAAACAGGCGTAACCCAGCCGTCGCCTACGGCTTGCAAGTTCGTCATATTTCGCTCAATCTGCCCCCAAGGATGAGAGAAATGCAACCGGAGCCGAAGACCGAAGCCGATCTGGCGGCCCGTTCGTCCCTGTATGCGGAGTTCCTCGCCGAGCGCGAAGAAATCCTCCGTCATAAGTGGATCGAGTCCGAGAAGGCCGGCCGCGACATCGGCTTCGAGCGAGCCCTGATTGACTGGACCCGGCATCACCGCGCCCGCTGGCGCCTCCTGCGCCGCACGGTCAAGCCGGCCTAAGCCCCCCAGCCCCCGCCAAACAGAAGGGCCGGCTCGCATCACTGCGGCCGGCCCTTCTGGCGTAGGGAAGAAAGGAGCTTAGCCCTTGATCTCCTTGTGCAGCGTGTGACGGCGCAGGGAAGGATTATACTTCTTCAGTTCCACCTTCTCCTGGGAAAGCTTCTTGTTACGGGTGGTCATGTAACGGGAAGGGCGCTTGCCCTCCTTGCGGGCTTCGGTGCATTCAATGATAACGGTTTCGCGAGCCATGGTTTTTGTCGGTTGGAAGGTTGAGGTTTGGGAACGGCCTCGGTCGGAGCAAGCCCGAAAAAGAGCCGGGCGGCCTTTTGGGCCGCCCGGTTCGTTCCTTGGGTTGGGTTAATCAGCCCCAGAGACGCTTCTTATGGCGATTTTCCTTCGAGCGCTTGCGGCGCTTGTGCTTGTTCATCTTCAGACGACGCTTCTTCTTGAGGCTTCCCATGGGTGATAGTGACTCGCAACTTGGCGACCCCTCGGCCGACAGTAAAGCCGAAACTAAGCCGAAATAACGGTCTCTTCCACCCAGGCTCCGGGCCCCCAGGCCCTCCGGACGTCTGCCCGCAAGCGGGCGTGGTCGAAACCGTCCGAGACGAAGGCGAAACAGGCGCTCCCACTGCCCGTCATCTGGCCTTTCAACCCGGTAGTCTGAAGGAAAGAGGCGAGTCCAACTGGCAAAGCAAGGTACTTGGCGAACACGGAGGCAGCCAAATCGTTGCCCAGAACCGACGGATCTGAAGCCGGCTGGGCGATCCAAGCGGCGAGTTCGGCCTCGGCCTGGGCCGCGGGGCGGTACTTTCCGGCTTTAGCCCGTAATGCATAGGCCTCCGGCGTTGGAACCCCGAACGGAGGTTTCACGAGGACGACCTTCCGGCCGGCCAAAGCGGCGCGCGCGGCAGCCGGCAGTATTTCCACGCGTTCTCCCCTGCCCCGCATAATCGCCGCCTGACTGCGCACGAAGAACGGACAGTCGGAACCCACCTCGGCGGCAAGCATCTCGAGGATTTCCAGACCGAGCGGATCGCCGGAAGCCTGATCGAGCAGACGTAACGCGGCCGCCGCATCGGAACTCCCGCCGCCCAAGCCAGCACCATGCGGCACCTTCTTAGTAAGATGGAAATGTCCGGTCGGCGCAGACGGACGACGCTTCCCGTAAGCCGCCGCAGCCTTGAGCACGAGGTTCGTGCCATCGACCGGCAAGGACGCATCATCACACGTCAGTCCGAGTGGCCGGCTCACGTCGAGCGTGAGTGTGTCCGCGAGCGCGATCGGAGCGACGAGGCTGATGAGCTCGTGGAAGCCGTCCGCCCGCCGACCGGTGATGGCCAGCGAGAGGTTGAGCTTCGCATGGGCGGCTGAAACGAGCACACATCCAAAATGCTCCGGACCGACCTGAGAGGCGAGGCGAATCAGCAACTCAAGCCCGCGGGTGCGACTTGCGATGCACCTCGCGCAGTTTGGCGACGCTGAGGTGCGTGTAGATCTGCGTGGTCGAAAGCGAGGCGTGACCGAGCTGCTCCTGCACGAGGCGGAGGTCCGCTCCATTGGAAAGTAAATGCGTCGCACACGCGTGGCGCAACTTGTGCGGGGTAAGGTCCGCGGGCAGGCCGGCGAGCGCGAGTTTGCGCTTTAGCATAAGCTGCACGGCACGCGGGTTCAGACGGCCGCCGCGGGCGGCGAGCAGCATGGGCGCCCCACGAGTCGGCGCCCCGCGCAAGGCGAGATAATCCTTCACGGCCTTCACGGCGCTATCGCCGACGGGCACGACGCGCTCCTTGGAGCCTTTGCCCATCAGTCGCACGAGACCACTACCGAGGTCGAGGTCGCCGCCATTGATACCGCAGAGTTCGGACACACGTAGGCCGCCGCCGTAAAGCAGCTCTAGGATCGCCATGTCGCGAGCGACTTCCTGCGGGTCGTCTTTTTCGGAATCCTCCGCGGCGTCCATCAGCGTGTCAGTCTGCGCTTCGGTGAGGAACTTGGGCAGCGATCGCGGCAACTTCGGCAGCACGAGGCCAGCGGCGGGCGTGGTGGTGATGCCACCGCGTTCGCGCAGATCGGCCAGGAAAGCGCGCAACGCCGATACCTGGTTGTGGACGGAACGACGGTTATGCGTGCCCTGCCGCTCGATGACGAAGTCGCGGAGATTGCGCGCGGTGAGTTTGGACCAATCGCCATCCCAGCCGCCGTTGGACTTCATCCAGAGGGCGAAGCCCTTGAGCGAACGTCCGTAGGTGAGGCACGAAAGCGCGGCCAACCTCCGACCAGCCAGTTGCCGCGTCAGGAAATCAGAAACCAAGGCCGAACCCGGCCAATCCGTCGGCTCCCCGTCGTCTTGCTGGACGGGGCGACGCTTCACAGCTGCGGCTGCTTGCCGTGCACGGCGCGCACCGTGATACCGATGCCACCGCGGACGCCGAAGGCGCCGGTGACTTCGCACCAGATCGGGTCGATGGCCGCGACGAGGTCGTCGAGGATCTTGTTCGTCAGGTGCTCATGGAACATGCCCTGCTGACGGAAGCTCCAATAATAAAGTTTGAGGGACTTCGATTCGACGATGCGCGGACCCGGTATGTAGCGGATCGTGATCTTGGCGAAGTCGGGCTGGCCGGTCGCCGGGCACAGGCAGGTGAACTCATCGGTCGAAAGCTCGACGGTGTAGTTCCGGCCCGCGTTGCGGTTCGGGAAGGTCTCCAGCGTCTGCTGGGGCTTGTTCTGGGTATTCCCGAGGTGGGAGAGTCCGGTGAGGTCCTGAGGCTGAGTGGCCATACGGACAGGCAACCCATCCCGACGAAAGAGACAAGCGTCGAACGGCGAAAGGCCCTATCTGCCCCAAACTGCTTGCCACATTCCGCTCCCGCGGTTGCCTCAGACAGACCCACGCCGCATGCACGTCCGGGCCATCGCCATCCTCGGAGCCACCGGCTCCATCGGCACGACCACCCTCAACGTCGTCAGGGCCCATCCGTCTCGCCTCCGTGTCGCTGGTTTGGCCGCCCACTCTCGCTGGCGCGAACTCGTCGGCCCGGCGAAGGAGTTCGGCGTCGGCGTCATTGCCCTGGCCGATCCAGCCGCCGCTGCCGAAGCCCGTGCCTCCGGCGCCTTCCCCGCCGGCACCCGTATCCTCGAAGGCACCGCGGGGCTCACCGAAGTCGCGTGCCTCCCTGAAATCTCGATGGTCGTCTCCGCCGTCGTCGGCACCGCCGGGCTCGCGCCGACGCTCGCCGCGCTGAAGGCGAAGAAGGACGTCGCCCTCGCCAGCAAAGAACTCCTCGTCCTCGCCGGCAAGTTTGTGACTGAAGCCGCCCGCCTCTCCGGCGCGCGCCTACTCCCGGTCGACAGCGAGCACAACGCAATCCACCAGTTGCTCCGCGATAAGCCTAAGGGCGACATCGACCGCCTCGTGCTCACGGCCTCAGGCGGCGCTTTCCGCGATACGCCGATTGCTGACCTGAAGCACGTCACGCTCGACCAGGCACTCAAGCATCCTAACTGGAGCATGGGCCCGAAGGTCACGATCGATTCGGCGACGATGGCCAACAAAGGCCTTGAGATCATCGAAGCGCGCTGGCTCTTCGACGTCCCCGCTGACCGCATCGACGTCGTGGTGCACCCGCAGAGCATCATCCATTCGCTGGTGACGCTGACCGACGGTAGTTTACAGGCGCTGCTCTCGCCGCCCTCGATGGCCTATCCGATTCAGGACTGCCTCCTCTTCCCGGAACGCCTACCCTGCCCGGCGCCACGCCTAGACCTCGCCCAGGCCCTCACGCTCGGCATGACCCCGCCCGACCCGGCCCGCTACCCTTGCCTCGCCCTGGCCCGCACCGCGGCCACCGCCGGCGGTACGGCCCCGGCCATCTTTAACGCGGCTAACGAGGTCGCGGTGGCCGAATTCGTGGCCGGCAGGCTCCCGTTCACCGGTATCGCCGAGCTTGTTGGCCATGCCTTGGCGGCCGTTTCCGCCCGCGAACCCGGCCATTTAGACGACGTCCTCGCCGCCGATGCCGAAGCGAGGGCGGTCACGTCCAGGCTCGCCCTGGGCCTAGCCCGTTGAGATAACCCCCTTCCTCTCTTTCCATGGACAATCTTTCTTTCGGCGACCTCCTCAGCTCTCTCTGGGGCATCGCCCTCGTCGCCATCTTCTTCGGCGGCTCGATTTTCGTCCACGAGCTGGGTCACTTCCTCGCCGCCCGTAAGCGCGGCCTGAAGATTGAGCGCTTCTCGATCGGCTTCGGCCCGCGCCTCTTCGGCTGGACTGGCAAGGACGGCGTCGACTACCGCGTCTCCATCATCCCGCTCGGCGGCTACGTCGCGCTACCCCAGCTCGCCGACATGGAAGGCATTGAAGGCGCGAGCAGCGAAGAAGCCGAAAAACTCCCGAAGATTTCCTACGCCGACAAGATGATCGTCTCGGTCATGGGCGCAGTCTTCAACGTCATCTTCGCCTTCGTCCTCGCCTGCGTGCTCTGGTTTACGGGTATGCCGGTCGCCGCGGGCACCTCGAGCACCGTCATCGGCTACGTGCCCGAACAGCTCGTGACGAGCTCCGGTCACCTCGCCGAACTCGGCCTCGGGAACACGGTCGTCGGACCGGCCTTCAATGCCGGCCTGCGCTCCGGCGATAAGGTACTGTCCATCGACGATACCACGGTCAGCAACTTCAGCCAGATCACCGAGGCGGTGATGCTCGGCAATCGTAGGGACTCGCAGGGCAACCCGACCGCGACCTTCAAGGTGGAACGCGACGGCAAGGAACTCGAAATTGTCGTGCTGCCGGCCCGCATCGAACTGAACGCGAAGTCCGGCGACAAGCTCCGCATGGCTGGCCTGCAACCTCGCACGGAAGTCATCATCGGGACGCCGGCGCCGAATTCGCCCGCCGAAAAGGCTGGGCTGAAGACCGGCGACCGCGTGCTCTCCATCGATGGCCAGCCGCTGAACAACACCGTCGAATTCCGCGAACTGCTCCGCAAGGGCGGCGCGAGGCCCCGCACACTCCTCATCGAGCGCGAAGGTGGCGTGAGCGCCAAGGTCGTCATCACTCCGCAGGTAAACACCACGGTCAACCCGGTCAGCATCATCGCCTATGGCGAAGAGAAGAACCGCCATCAGCTCATCGTCCTTCCCGCCACGCGCGACCTGCTCACCAATGATACCGCGGCCGTGCGTGACCAGTTAATGGTGCTCGGTTTTTCGCCCGAAGATCCGGCCCTGGCTGAGACGCTCAAGATCGGCACGATTATCGACAAGGTCGACGGGCGCTCGCAGATTACTTCGGTCCGTTCGCTCGAAGACCTGGAGAAAGCCGGCGCCGGCGCGGCGCGCGATCTTACGATCTACTGGAAGCGCGCCAACGGCGACGCCGGTAATCTGACGCTCCGTAACGCTCAGGTGCGCCGCGGCAAGCCGGTCGAACACGCCCAGATTGGTACCTATTTCGTAACGAAGACCGAACTCGCTTACCGCAACCCGTGGGAAACCTGCGCAGGTATCGTGAAATCGACCTTCACCACGCTGGGCCGCCTCTTCGACCGCGACTCTGACATCCAGGTAAAGCAACTCGCTTCGGTAATCTCGATCACGAAGACCTACTATAATATCTCCGAAGACATCCGCCGCGTGCTCTGGTTCACGGTGCTGATTAACCTGAACCTTGCGGTCCTGAACCTCCTGCCCATCCCAGTGCTCGACGGCGGCCACATGCTCATCGCCACGATCCAGCGCTTCACCAAGGGCATCCTGAGCAACAAGGCGGTCATCATCCTGCAATATACCTTCATGGGCCTCCTGCTCTCGCTGATGGCCTATATCATCCTGCACGACGTCCGCCGGTGCTCCGGCGACAGCGAACTCCAGCTCAAGCAACAGCTCCTGGAACGCCACGTCTATAAGCAGCAGGAATTCGGCACGAAGAAGTAGGCCGAGTTGAAAGCTCGGCAGGGGTAGGGGCAGGGGCCGGGTTAGGGGGTGACATTCCCCCTCGCCCTTACCTACCCCCCACCCCTACCCCTACCCCTACCCCTTGCGTAACGTTTGCACTGGGGAACTTATGCGTCTATCTCGGTTCTATACCCCCATGGAAAAGCCCCTCCCCGAAAACTCCCGCCGTCAGTTCCTCGGCAACCTCGGTAGCCTCGGCGCCGCCTTCGCCGCCCTGAGCCTCCCCGCCGCGCTCGCCGCCCAGACCGCGACCGATGCCGCGGGCAATCCGATTCCGAAGAAGGCGATTCCGAACCCCTATATCCATAAATTCGCCATCGGTAAGTTCGAGGCCTGGTCCATCAGCGACGGCTACGGCACCTTCAAGAACTGCGTCACGAAAAAGATGTTCCCGAAGTCGGACACCGCCGCGATGACCAAGGCGCTTGTCGACCTCGGCGAGCGGCCCGACGACGTCACCCTCTACATCAATATCCTGCTCCTGCGGAAGGATAAGGAAGTCATCCTCGTCGACGCCGGCTTCGGCCCCCACAAGAACCAGAACTGGGGCTGGCTCGCCGACGCGATGGAGTCCATCGGCATCGCCTTCAAGGACGTCACCCACGCCCTGCTCAGCCACTCGCACATCGACCACATCGGTGGCCTTGCCAGCGGCGGCAAGATCCTCTTCCCCAACGCGGCCGTCCACGTCCTCAAGGAGGAAGTCGACTTCTGGCGCGGCGCGGAGCCCGACTTCTCGAAGTCGCACCGTACCGACGACATCAAGGGTATGATCCGAAACGTCCGCGGTTCGTTCGATACGCTCCAGCCGAACTTGGTCATCCATAAGGACGGCGACCAGATCCTGGACGGCGCGATCACGATCCTCGCCGCCCCCGGCCACACCGATGGCCACGCCATCTTCCGGATTAAGTCCGACGGCCAATCGCTGCTCCACCTGTCCGACCTCGCCCATAACCATGTGCTGATGCTCGAAGACCCGAATTGGTTCATCGACTTCGACCACAACCCCGAAGTCGCCGTGGCGACCCGCAAGAAGGTCTTCGCTGAGATCGCCGCCACGAAGGAACGCGCCTACGGCTTCCACCTCCCCTGGCCGGGCCTGGGCGTGGTGATCCCCAATGGCCGCAAGGGTTATCAATGGGTACCGTCGTCCCATCGCTGGGATTTCTGACGCTCGTTGACGGCTG
>JBIILC010000092.1:0-5170 GCA_044232865.1 Opitutales bacterium
ATCCGCACACGCATGGACGAGATGGGGACAAAGCGGCGTGCCTCTCAGCCGCGTGAGGCCAGCGCCGGCTGCGTATTCAAGAATCCCGAAGGCGATAAGGCCGGTCGCCTCATCGATCTCAGCGGACTCAAGGGTCGGGCCGTCGGACCGGTCTCCGTTTCGCCCATCCACGCCAACTTCCTCGTCAACTCCGGCGACGCGCAGGCCGCAGATTTCATCGCGCTCATGCGCACCGTCCGCGCTGAGGTGAAATCCCGCCAAGGCGTCGAGCTCCAGCCGGAGATCGTCGCCCTCGGTCGAGAATGGAAGGAACTCCTATGACTTTAACACCCGAAATCATCGTCCTCTGCGGCGGCCTCTCCTCCGAACGCGAAGTCTCGTTGCGCTCCGGCCAAGCCATCTCGTCGGTCTTGCCGGGATCCCGGCTCATCGAGCTCGAGGCGGACGCTTTGCCCGATTGGCTGGATGGCTCCAAGCACGTCGTTCTCCCTGTCCTGCACGGCGGCTGGGGCGAGGACGGCCGCGCCCAGGCCGAGATGGAAGCCCGTGGCATCGCCTTCGCCGGTTGTTCCTCCGCCGCCAACCGGCTCTGCATGGACAAAGTCGCCACCAAGCGCGCCATGCGTGGGGCGGGTGTCCCGGCGATCCCTGAGGTCGCCTTTGCCGGCGCCGCCAAGCCCTCGGCCGACGCGCTCGTGGCCGCCTTGGGCGAATCCATCGTCATCAAGCCCTCGGACCAAGGCAGTAGCGTTGGGCTCTATATGCTCGAAGGCCAGGTCGCCGTGGCCAAGGCCTTGGCGGAAATCCCGTCCTCCGGCCAATGGATGGCCGAGCGCCGCCTCCGCGGCCGCGAGATGTCCATCGGCCTCCTGGAAGGCGAGCCCATGGGTATCGTCGAAATCGTCCCACTTACCGGGGTCTACGATTATAAGACCAAATACACCAAAGGCGCCTCCGAGTACCGCTTTCCCGCCGCCGTGGGTCCGGAACTGACCGCCGCCATCGGCGCTGCCGCCGCTCGGCTCTTCGCCGCCTGCGGATGCCGGGACTTCGCTCGGGCAGATGTCTTCCTTGAGCCTGACGGACAGTTCTATTTCCTCGAGATCAACACGATGCCCGGCATGACCGAAACCAGCCTGATGCCCAAGAGCGCTTCCTGCGTTGGCCTCGACTTCCCTTTGCTCGTCCGTCGCATGGCCGCTCCGGCTCTCGCGCGCGCCGCCCAACCCGTCCGACTCTGAACATGGGCCTCTTCGAAGATCTTTTCCGCAAACGTCGTGACGTCTTTATGGGTCCGGCTGATCGCGACTGGCGCGCGCTCGTGCCGCAGGACGTTAATCGCGTGCCTGAAGGCGAGATTGGCCGTAAGCGTGCCGTCCGCTCCAAACTGCCTACGATCCTCGCGGTGGGTTTCTTCGTCGTTCTTGTTGGCGTCCTTTGGTTGGCCGTCGATGGATCCGTGCCGACAGCGGGCGGGTTCAGTTACAAAACCGAGGGGTATCTCTCGAAAGATTTCGTGAGCAAGATTATCGACAACGGGCCGGAAGGTTTTGCCCGCGACGTGCGTTCCATCAAGGCCGACCTCGAGGCGGATAACCAAGTCGTCACCGCCGACGTCCGTCGCCGGGGCGACGGCACGCTCGATATCTCGCTGCGCGAACGCCTCGCGATCGCCAAGATTGCGTCGATGTCCGCTAAGGGCGCAATGCAGGTTCGTCTCGTCGCTTCCGACGGCCAGACCTTCGCCGGCGCGGGTTACCCCGAGCAGGTCGTCCGCAATCTCCCCGAGATCACCGACCCCCGTACCACCGGCAGTGACGACAAGATGCTGATTGAAGGCATCGAGATCGCCGCCCCGTTCCTACTCGCCGTGCGCACAACGTACCCGAACCTGTATAAGCAGTGGTCGGCGGTGTCGCTGCGCGACTGCTTCGGCGCGCAGGAAGATTCGCCCGGCTCGAACCTGCGGGTGGCCGTGCGCCCCGGCACGCAGCCGATGGACCGCCCCGCGGTCGTCGAGATCATCTTTTCCACCGCCAACTGGCGCAACGAGCTCGCCTTGCTCTCGCGCATCAACGTTGACGAGATGCTCCGTCGATCTGGTACGACCTCGCAGTCCTATGTGCTGAAGATGTCGATCCAGAACCGGACCAACGCCGCTTCGCCCATCCCCGAGCCCCGCCTCGTCCCCCTTACTCCCCGATGACTTCCAAGCCCCTTCCTTCCCTTATCGCCGTCATCGATGTCGGCACGCACAAGACCGCCAGCCTCCTCGGCCAAATCATCGACGGCAAGGCCCGCATGCTCAGCTTCAGCGAACGCCGTACCGACGGCGTCGTGAAGGGCACCGTCACCGACCTCGAAAAACTTACGCAGTGCGTGCATGAGGTCGTCAACGACATCGAGCGTGGTTCCGGCCGCGCGGTCGAGCAGATCTACCTTTCTTTGTCCGGTCCCGCGGCCGAAGGTGAACGCGTGAAGGGCTTCGTCGCCGTGCCTGCGCACGACGGCAAGGTTACCGCCAAGGACGTCACCGAGGCGATTCAGTCCGCCAAGCGTCTCGAGCCCCCCGCGGGTCGCACGACGATTCTCTACATGCGCCAGCCGACGATGCTGGACAACCGACCGGTCAGCAACCCGGTGGGCATGGCGGGCAAGCGCCTCGAAGTGAATTTCTGGCGTGTGACGATGGAGGAGGGCAACATGCGCATGCGCGTGGGCATGGTGAACGGCATGAGCATCAAGGTCCGCGATTTCATCCTGGCCTCACATGCCGCGGCCTGCGCGACCGCGAGCGATGCCGACAAGCAGGGGGTGCTGGTCATCGACATGGGCGCTGGCACGACCGACTGGATTCTCTACTACAAGGAACATATTCTCTGTGCCGGATCGATCCCCGTCGGCGGCGAGCACCTGACCAACGACCTTAGCGTGGCGCTGCGCATCAGTCGCGAGACGGCCGAGGACCTGAAGCTGCGCTTCGGTTCCGCGATGCACCGCGAGAACGACGTTAACCAGACCATTTGGAAAGACGGCGACAAGGGCGTGGGCGATCAGCAGTTCAATCGCGGCACGATTACGCAAGTGCTCTCGCTCCGCTACCAGGAGACCATTGAGTTCGTGCGCAAGGACGTGCTCCGCCGCCTAGAGGCGATCTTCCCCGGCCATGCCGTGAAGCTCGACCAGAACATGATTCCTTCCGGCGTCATCCTTACCGGTGGTTCTGCCAGCCTGGCCGACGCGTCCGAGGCGGTCCAGGTGGTCATGGGTCTCTCCGCCCGCGTGGGTATCCCGAACTTTGAGAACGAATCCCTCCGCAAGCCCGAGTATGCCGGCGTGGTGGGCCTCATGACTGCCGCAATCACGGATGCGCCGCCCCCGGTGCGTCGTCCGCGTGGGTTCCTGGCCCAGCTCAAGGAACTCTTCCGACTCTAAAATGTCCTCGCCCGCTTCCATCCTCCTGGTCGGCCTCGGTGGGGCAGGGTGCTCGATGGTCACGCGCCTATCGGCGCAGCTGCCGCCTGAAGTCGCTGTCGCGTTGCTCGACACCGATGCCCGTTCCTTGTCCGCCGGCACGGCCGCCACGTTGCAGCTCGGCCGGGCGCAGACGCGCGGCATGGGCACCGGTGGTGAAGCCGCACTGGGCCTTGCTTCTGCGGAATCCGAAGAAGCCGCGCTCCGTCGTCTGTTCGCCGGCGTCCCTGTGGTCGTGCTCGTCACCGGCTTGGGGGGCGGCACTGGTAGCGGGGCAGCGTCCGTGGTCGCCGGCTATGCGGCCGAGTGTGGTGCGACCGTCCTCTCTTTCGCGACCATGCCGTTTTCGCACGAAGGCGAACGCCGCATGCGCCAGGCCAACGATGCCACGGTCAAGCTTGGGCAAAAGTGCCATGGGCTCGTCGTGGTGCACAACGATCTGTTGCTGCAGCAGGTCTCGCCCGACGCACCTCTGTCTGAATCTTTCGCCGCGGCGGATAACTGGGTCGGCGGTGCGCTCCGCGGCCTCGCTTCAGCTTTCGCGCCCGGCGCCCTCATTGCGGTCGACCCGGCCGCCTTACGCTCGCTTCTTTCCACGCCCGGATCGCCCACGCTCTTCGCATACGGCGTCGGCCAGGGCGAAGGTGCCGCGATGAAAGCCGCCCGCGCGGCCTGCGATTGCCCGCTGGCGCATGCGCCGGGTGCGGTCGCGAAAGTCGCCTCCCTCTTCGTTACTGTCGCGGGCGGTTCGGCGATGACCTCGACCGAGGCCTTCGAGGCCGTCGCGGCAATCCGCACGCGCTTCGGCGGCGAAACTTCGACGGTCCTCTGCGCCCGCATTGAACCTGCGCTCGGTGATCGCATCGAAGTCTCGGTGCTGGGCGCTTCGTTACCCGCGCCGAAGGCGCCGGCGAAGCCTAAGAAGGGGGCCAAGTCGGAGGATCCCGCGCAGCCAATCTTCGAGTTTGCGACGGAGGAATCGATGCGTCGCGGTCTGTTCGGCGGCACGCCGATGACCTTCATCGATGGGCAGGATGTGGACGTGCCGGCCTATATTCGGAAGGCCGTGCGCCTACCGGCGGCACCCTGATTTCGCTTCCCGGTTGCGCCCCGCCCAGGTCCGCTTACGTTCGGCCCATGACCGTGTTCGACGTCGCCGCTCTTCGCAAGGACTTCCCCATCCTGGGGCGTTCTGTGCGCGGACGTCCGCTGACTTACCTCGATAACGCCGCGACTTCGCAGAAGCCGCTGGTCGTGATCAAGGCCCTCGCCCGCTATTATTCCGAGCAGAATGCCAACGTCCATCGCGGCGTCCACCTCCTGAGCGAGGAGGCTACCACCGCCTACGAAGCCGCCCGCGCTTCGGTCGCAAAGTTCCTTGGGCTTAAGGATACCCGCGGCTGCGTCTTCGTGCGCGGCGCCACCGAAGGTATCAACCTCCTCGCCGAATGCTGGGGCCGCTCGAACCTCAAGGCCGGGGATGAAATCTTGCTCACGCACCTCGAGCACCATGCGAATATCGTACCGTGGCAGGTGATCGCCGAGCGCACGGGCGCCAAGGTCGTCGTGACGCCCGTCACGCCGCGCGGCGAAATCGATCTCGTCGCTTTTAAGGGCCTGCTTTCGGCCCGCACCAAGCTCGTCGCCTTTGCGCACGTCTCGAACGCCTTAGGGACCGTCAACCCCGCCGTTGAGA
>JBIILC010000093.1:0-5083 GCA_044232865.1 Opitutales bacterium
GAATCGTGCCTTCATCTACGCCAACTCCGTGATGCTGGATGTCGTCGAATGGATGCAGTCGATTAGCGGCCCAGCCGGTATCCTGCCGATCGTCAATTCGCTCTCGAGCATGCCGATGCAAGGAGCCCATCACCGTCCGTTGATGTCCTATGACGCCATGGGCAAGACCAGCCAATCCTGGATCACCGGCGACTTCGGTAGCAGCTCGCGCAAATCTGATAGCGCCACCACTACGGGCGAAGCCGGCGTGAGCGGCACCTGGGGCGACGTCGTCGCCGGCGTGGCCGTCGGCTACGGCAGCCAGAACAACGACCTGCTCTTCGGTGGCTCGAGCAACGTCGCCGGGCAATACCTGCTCGGTGAAGTCGATTATCGCCTCGCCGACAAGCAGAGTATCCTCTCGCTCACCGCAATGATCGGGACTTGGAAGTCGGACACCCTCCGCGGCTACGCCACCGGAGAAGGCACGGATTATTCCTATGGCGCCACGGATTTAAACTCCGCCAGTGTCCGCCTGCGCCTCGATGGACCGGCCATGAAGTTCGGCGTCGTACCGGCATTCACGCCCTTTGCCTCTTTCACCTGGGCTCATACTTCAGCCGATGCCTACTCCGAGACCGGCGGATCCTTCGACGCGCAGTTCGATAAGCAGACACATAACTCTCAGGAAGGACGCCTCGGCCTAACTACCAAGTATGTGCTGGGTACGAACACCACCCTCTTGGCGACCGCGGAGTGGATTTATCGCTTTGACGATAGCCAGTCCGGATTTTCCGGTACCGATATCGATCACGGCGCCTTGCCGTTCGCCGTGGCCGGAGCCCCAATCACCCGCAACCAGGCCCGTTTCGGCTTCGACATCGATCACAAGCTCTCGGCCGACACCCTCTTGAATGTCTCCGTGCACTTCACCGGCGTCGGCGAAGCCCCGGATGTCTCCGGCGCCATCAGCGTCCGCCGCGCGTTCTGAGTATACAAGGCAGCGATGCGATGACATCGCATCCGCTGTTTCTGGATGGGGTCGAGACCGCGTCACGACATAGCTGCATCGGGTAGGGTTGAGCGCCCTCGCTCAACCACGGCTGACCAAGGGTGGTCAGCCCTACCTGGCCGCCACAGGGCGGCCCTAGGACAGCACGTGGTGCTGCCCCTACCTTTACTTCACCTCCGTAGTCAGCACCTCAATCAACGGCTGCGGATCGGGCAGGCCGTGGGGATGATGGTCGCCGCCAGTCTTAGGGAATGCCTTCACGCGCCCGCCATTGTCCTGCCAGAGCTTGATGACGTGCGCGGCGTTGTCCTCGAAGGGCACTGTCTTGTCGGCGGTACCGTGGCACGAGATGAGAAACACGCCGGCCTTGATGGCAGGCAAGAGTCCTTCGGCTGCCTGTAGCGACTTGGCCTTGGCTTCGTCGTCATTCGCATAACCAAACTCGGTCTTATACAGCGCCCAATCCCTGGGGCTGCCCTTGCTCTGGTGCGTCAGGGCGACGCCACCTGGCCAAGAACGGATATCGCACACGCCGTTGTCGAGGTAGAGCACGCTGACGCGATCTGGGTGCAGACGTGCCCAGGCGTTCACATAGAGTCCGCCGCGAGAAATACCGAGTAGCGCCGGCTTGGCGGAGAAGCCACGCTTGCCGTGAAATTCTTCGTAGGCCTTTTCCCAGGTCGCCATCGAGCGGGCGGAGCCGAACTGGTTGCTCACGCCGACATACACGACGTGCCAGCCTTTATCGACGAGGCCGTCCTCGAGCTTCTTCAGATGGCCGCCGAACTCGCCGACCCAGAGCCAAGGCTTACCTGGGGCGGCTTTATCTGGGACCTTCACGGTCACGGCTTTACCGTCGATGGTGAGTTTCTCGATCGTGGCGGCCGAGGCGACGGCGCAAAAAGCCAGTCCGAGCAGAGCGAGGAGGATGCGGGGCATGACGGGAATTTATGTGCAAAGGCGCAAACGTGCAAAGGTGCAAATGTGGCAAAAGGGTGGGGCGCGACTGCGTCGCGTCCGTTGCTCCCGCATTGGAGAACAGCAGGCTAAGACGCCTCCCGACGTAAACTGGCGAACGGACGCCACGCAGTGGCGCCCCTACCCAAGACAGACTTTTGCACTTTTGCACAGGGGCTATGCCCCGATTTGCACTTTTGCACCTGCGCCTGCGCACCTGCTTCTTGCCAGCAGGGGCAAGTCCGCCCTATCTCTCATTCCTATCTATTTATGAAACCCGTACTTTTAGTGATCCGCGACGGTTGGGGCGAAAACCACAACCCTAAGCACGACAAGTTCAACGCCGTGAAGCTGGCGAACATCCCGGTCTCGCGCGGCCTGACCAAGGATTGGCCCCGCACCGAGATCATGGCCCACGGCCTCGATGTCGGCCTGCCGGTCGGCATCATGGGTAATTCCGAAGTCGGCCACCAGAACATCGGCGCCGGCCGCATCGTCGACCAGGAGATCGTCCGCATCGACAAGGGCCTCACCGATCCAGCCGCCATGCGCCAGATCAAGGCCTTCCGCGGCCTCGTCGAAAACGTCAAGGCCACCGGCGGCGCGGTCCACCTGATGGGCCTCTGCTCCGAAGCCGGCGTCCACTCCACCCTACCCCACCTCTACGCCCTCCTCCGTCTGCTGAAGGAAGAAGGTCTCTCGAAGGTCTTCATCCACGCCTTCATGGATGGCCGCGATAGCCCGCCCACCTCGGGCCTTGGCTACCTAAAGCAGCTCGAAGCCGAGCTGGTGAAGATCGGCATCGGCAAGGTCGCCAGCGTCGCCGGCCGCTTCTGGGCCATGGACCGCGACAACCGCTGGGAACGCGTGAAGACCGCTTACGACGCCCTCACGGGCTCCCCGGCCCCGGAAGCCGCTTCCGCCGCGGAAGCCGTGCAGGCCTATTACGATAAGCCGACCGACTCCAATACGACCGGAGACGAGTTCGTCCCAGCCACCCGCATCAAGGGCACGGCCTTTATCCAGGACGGCGACTCGGTGCTGTTCTTCAACTTCCGCGGCGACCGTCCCCGCGAGATCACCCGCGCCTTCACCGATCCGGAGTTCAAGGGCTTCCCCCGCGCGAAGCTGCTCAAGATCTTCTACGCCACGCTTACTAATTACGAGAAGGGCCTCTGCCCCAACGTCGTCTTCGATAAGCCCGCCAAGATGGTGAACATCCTCGGCGAGTGGGTCGCCAAGCAAGGCATCGCCCAGTTCCGCACGGCGGAGACCGAGAAGTTCCCGCACGTGACCTTCTTCTTCAACGACTACCGCGAGGAACCCTTCACCGGCGAAGAGCGCGGCATGGCGCAGAGCCCGAAGGAAGTCTCCACCTATAACCAGAAGCCCGAGATGTCGGCTTCGCACGTCACCGAGATGGCCAAGGCCGCCATCCTCTCCGGCAAATACGGTCTCATCGTCGTCAACTACGCCAACCCCGACATGGTCGGCCACACTGGCGACCTCGCCGCGGTCTGCAAAGCCTGTGAAGCGGTCGACAGCGGACTCGGCGTCCTCCTCGCCGCCATCGACCAGGTCGGCGGCAAGGCCCTCGTCACGGCCGACCACGGCAACGCCGACCAGATGTGGGAGCCAGAAGAAAACTGCGCCCACACGCGCCACACGCTCAGCCCCGTCGAGGTCATCCTCTACGGCGAAGGCTGCAAGGCTCTCAAGACTCGCCCCACCGGCCGCCTGGCCGACGTCGCCCCGACCCTGCTCGCCCTCATGGGCCTGCCGAAGCCGGCGGAGATGACCGGCGAGTCGCTGATCTCATAAAGGACGGCGAAGCCGTCCGTGCAAAGGTGCAAACGGGGCTAACGCCCCTGTGCAAAGGTGCACAGGTGAAACACGCCCGTAGGCTTACTTCGCTCTCACTTTTGCACTTTTGCACCTTCGCACTTTTGCACGCGGCGAAGCCGCTGATCAGGCCTTCAGCCCCGTCGCGAAACTGATTCCGAGCGAATCCCCCACGGCGCGGACGATCTCGATCTCGGCGGGCTCGGCCGTGCCGTCACTCAACATCGCCACGCAGCAGGCATTCAATAACTTACGCCGCATGAGATCGATAACACTTTTATCAGCAACCACGCGCAACGCATTTTCTACCTCAGCCAGATTGACCTGATCGGCCGGAATCATGACCAGACTAAGGTGCTTCATGCCCAATGCATTGGCACCCTTCAGGTAAGCCGCCGCTTGGGCGGCAGGACCTTCACTGGATGTCTGAACAACGGCCGAGAGGATAAGGGCGCACGACACTTGAAGATCGCCAACCGTACCTACCCGTCTCGGAACGGCAGAAAGATAGCGTAACATCGATGCATGGATGAGCAAAACCACGAGCCCGTCATCAGCGTGACAGCCTACCTGATTAATGGCTTCGCTAAACTCCACGACCTGAGCTGGCGAAAGCTGACGTAATGCAGGCATGGAAAGATCCAAGAGCGGCACCCGATACCCTGGCGGCAAAGCCCGCAGCAAGCCCTCCAACTTGATGGCCTCTTTCACGACTTCGCCCCCAGCGAGGCCGCCGGCCTGTTTCAGCTGCTCCGCCCGCAACGCAGCGTCCTGCCGGAGAATCAAACCTAGCACCAAGCCCATCGCGCCGACAGGCGAGGATGCCGCTGCGCGCAAATCATCGGGAAATGTCCCCGTGAAACCGAAGGCACTTTGAACCTGAGCTTCGGTCAGCATCGTCGGCGCGGGCGCCCGAGTCGGGGGCACCACCACCACCTCCTCCCTGGACGCATCAATATGGGGAATCTTCCCGTCAAAATTCGGGTCGAGTCGTCTAATGCGATCACAGATAGACTCACGGCGAGCACCCAACCAAAAGAAGGAGTCAGGCGTGTCAGCGAAGAAGAGTTGCCGATACTTATCATCCGCCAAACGCTTAACGCGGCGGGCATTGGCGTAACCTACGACTTTCTTCAAGGCCGGGACTAGGCTGAGCGGGTTACGCGTATAACGAACCGCGGCAGCGTCCGCTAAGTAGTTACGCTGCGTACCAACTGAGTCCGCAATGGCACTGGCCCAAAACAGGCCGAAACCGCTTGGCACTAGGATTGCGAGACCAGTCAGTAAGAGGAA
>JBIILC010000035.1:0-17368 GCA_044232865.1 Opitutales bacterium
AACCCTCGGTACCTTGCGGTACACTGCATTTCCAATGCAGCGCGATCGACCACTCTGCCACCTCTCCTTTGTTACCAGCTAGAAGGTGCATCAAAGGGAGGGCGGGGGGTGGGTCAAGGGAGATTAAAGGCAGGGGTAGGGGCAGGGGTAGGGGTAGGAGTCGTTGATCGGTTGACTGGAGGGCCAGTTGGCCAGGCAGGGGGCCGAAGAATGGGTAGGGGCGCGACTGCGTCGCGTCCGTGGGCGGACGGATTTGGGAATACCCGAAAGCTTGCCCGAATCAGGCGAGCTAAAAGGCGAACGGACGCGACGCAGTCGCGCCCCTACCTTACTTCGCCACGACCTTCGCCCAAGAGTCCTTCAGGCCAACGGTGCGGTTGAAGACGGGCTTGCCGGGCTGGGAGTCCTTGGCGTCGGCGCAGAAGTAACCGGTGCGTTCGAACTGCACGCGGGTGCTCGGCGCGAGGGCGAGGAGGGCGGGTTCGACGAAGCCACGGATGGTCTTGAGCGAGCCGGGATTGAGGAGCGTGCGCCAGTCGGTGCCTTCGGGAATGTCGTTGAGGTCCTCGTGCGCGAAGAGGCGGTCGTAGAGGCGGACCTCGACGTCGCCGGCGTGCTGCTCGGAGACCCAATGGATGGTGCCCTTGACCTTACGGCCGTCGGGGGAGTCGCCGCCGCGCGTGGCGGGATCGTAGGTGCAGGTGACTTCGATGACGTTGCCAGAAGCGTCCTTCTTGCAGCCGGTGCAGGTCACGAAGTAGCCCCAGCGGAGGCGGACTTCCTGGCCGGGCGTGAGGCGGAAATACTTCTTCTCCGGGATCTCCATGAAGTCGGCGCGCTCGATGAGCAGCGTCTTGGAGAAGGGCACCTTGCGGGTGCCGGCGGAGGGGTCCTCGGGGTTGTTGACGGCCTCGAGCTCTTCGACCTGGCCTTCCGGGTAGTTCTCGATGACGAGGCGGACCGGATCGAGCACCGCCATGAAACGGGAGGAGGTCTTGTTGAGGTCGTCGCGCACGGCGTGCTCGAGGAGGGCGACGTCGGAGAGGGAGTTGTGCTTCGTGATGCCGATGGTCTCGCAGAACTTCCGGATTGCGGCGGGCGTGTAGCCGCGGCGGCGCATGCCCGAGATGGTGGGCATGCGGGGGTCGTCCCAGCTCGAGACGCGTTTTTCCTGCACGAGCTCGAGGAGGCGGCGCTTGGACATGACGGTGTAGGTCAGGTTGAGGCGTGCGAATTCGATCTGCTGCGGCTTGGTAGGGGTATCGAGCGTACGGAGGAGCCAGTCGTAGAAGGGGCGGTGCACCTCGAACTCCAGCGTGCAGATCGAGTGGGTGATGCCTTCATAAGCGTCCTCGAGCGGATGGGCGTAGTCATACATCGGGTAGACGCACCACTTGTCGCCGGTGTTGTGGTGATGGACCTTGCGGATGCGGTAGATGACCGGGTCGCGCATGTGCATGTTCGGCGAGGCCATGTCGATCTTGGCGCGCAGGACCGCCTTGCCTTCGTCGAACTCGCCGCGGGTCATCTTTTCGAAGGCCGCGAGGTTTTCGTCCACGGAAGCGTCGCGGGTGGGGCTCGGCTTGCCGGCCGTCTTTTCGTCGCCGTGGAATTCGCGGATCTGCTCCTGCGAGAGGAAGCAGACGTAGGCCTTGCCGAGTTTGATTAGCTTGATGGCGTCGGCGTGCATGCGCTCGAAGTAGTTCGAGGCCTGGTAGTAGTGCTCGTTCCACTCAAAGCCCAGCCAGCGGACGTCCTCCTTGATGGAGTCGACGTATTCGACCTCTTCCTTGGTCGGATTCGTGTCGTCCATGCGGAGGTGGCAGCGACCCTTGAATTCGAGGGCGAGGCCGAAGTTCAGGCAGATCGACTTCGCGTGGCCGACGTGCAGGTAACCGTTGGGTTCCGGGGGGAAGCGGGTGGCGACGGACGCGTGCTTACCTGCGGCCAGGTCGGCGTCGATGATTTGCTGGATGAAGTGGCGGTGGGCCGCCGGCGCAGGGGTTTCGGAAGACATGGACGAAAAATCAGGAGGGGTGCAAAAGTGCAAATCGGCGCGAGCGCCTGTGCAAAAGTGCAAAGGTGAGGTTAAGCGATGAAGGCCTTAAGGCGGGCGAGGGTGGTGTCGCGGCCGAGGACACGGAGGACGCCGAGGAGATGGGCGCCGCCGCCTTGACCTGAAATCGCGAAGCGGGCCGGTGCAAAATAGTCGGTAGGCTTGCGCTCGTGGGCAGTGCCGACGGCAGCGAACGCCGCTTCGAGGGCCGGCTCGGTCCAGGCGGCGGCCTCGAGGGTGGGTAGAAGTTCGCGGATACGGGCGACCGGGTCGCCGCCCTTCTTGGTGAGGTTGGCCAATGCGCCTTCGTCCTTCTTGAAGTCGGCCGTGAAGAAGAAGCCCATGAACTCCGGCAGGTGTTCGAGCGAGGTCACCTTCTCCTGGACGATGCCCAGCACCTCGGTGAGGCGCGCGTCGGAGACCGAGGCGTCGATGACCTTGGTCTCGAGCAGGATCGGGCGGGCGAGCGTGGCGAATTCGGCGGCGGGCAGAGTGCGGAGCGTCTGCGCGTTGATGTGCGACATCTTCCGCTCGTCGAAGCGGGCGTTGGACTGGTGCACTGCGGAGATTTCGAACTGCTTGATGATCTCTTCAATCGGCAGCACTTCCTTACCGTCGGCGGGCGTCCAACCGAGCAGGCAGAGGTAGTTGCGGACGGCGGAGGGCAGGTAGCGGCGCTGCTGGTATTCTTCGATGAGGGCGCCCTTGTCGCGCTTGGACATCTTGCCCGGACCGTCAGTCTTCAGGATGAGCGGGATGTGGCCGTAGATGGGCGGCTTGGCGCCGAAGGCCTTGAAAAGCTCGAGGTGCTTCGAGGTGTTGGAGAGGTGATCCTCGCCTCGGATCACGTGGGTGATCTGCATCTCGATATCGTCGACGACGTTGACGAAGTGGAAGACCGGTTCGCCGTTGGAGCGGAAGATCACGAAGTCGCGGTCCTCGACGCGGGCGACCTGACCGCGGACCATGTCGTGCAGCACCATTGGGACGGTGTCTACTTTCTCGTAATCCTTCTTCAGGTGATCGTCGTAGGCAGGGGAGCGAGCGCCTTCGAGGCGGAGCCACCAGGCGCCGTCCTTCTCGTAGGCGCGGCCCTTGGCGGCGAGCTCCTGGAGCTTGGCCTTATAGAGTTCGGTACGCTGCGATTGGAAGTACGGACCGAATTCACCGCCGACCTCGGGGCCTTCGTCCCAATCCATGCCGAGCCAGCGCATCGAATCGAAAATCACCTTCAAGAAGGCCTCCGAGTTACGCTCTTTGTCCGTGTCCTCGATGCGGAGGATGAACTTGCCGCCCGTGTGGCGTGCGTAGAGCCAGTTGAATAGGGCTGTCCGGGCGCTTCCGATATGGAAGAAGCCGGTGGGGCTGGGAGCGAAGCGGACGCGGACTTGGGACATTTGGATGAGAAAGGGGTAGGGGTTGGGATAGGGGTTGGTAAAGCCGTAATCGGGGCCAAATAAAGAACCCCTCGGGAGGAGGCCTCCGGAGGGGTTCCAGTGGGCCTTTAGACTCCCTTACTTGGCCTCGACGGGGGCTGGGACGACGTCCTGGACGAGGCCAATGCCGGTGAAGTAGGCGTTACGCTGGGAGACGCGCTGGACGAACAGGCGGCCCTCTTCGGCGCTGGTCTTATCCTCGGGCAGATCCTTCTTGGCCGGACGGATGAAGACGAAGTCGCCGTTGGCGGTGCGGATGGCGGAGGTCAGTTTACCGACGCCGGCGGCTTCGATGAGGAGGCCGGTGTTCTCGTTGGCGCCGTTAAGCGTTTCCGGAACGGAGTAGACGGAGAAGGCTGCCGGAGAAGCCAGCGCAAGTTTTTGGGCCTTGGCACTGTCGGTGAACGTCTTGCCGGCGGCGATGTCGGCTTGGAGGGCCTTACCGACCTTGGCGACTTCTTCGGCGAGGAGGCGGTTGAGCTGGGACTTCTTCCAGTTCTCGACGGCCTTGGTCTTTACTTCGTCGTAGCCCGGGAGGCGGTCGTCCGTACGCTTATTGAGCAGGACGAACGTGGCGCCTTCTTCGGAGCGGTAGACTTCGGTGCGCCATTCTTTCTCGGTGAGCTCGGCGGCGACGCGCAGGGCTTCGGCGGGGACCTTGGCGACGGTGGGAGGATTAATGACTTCGAAGGAAGGGATCACGGTGACCTTGGCGTTCTTGGCCTTAATCCAGGCGGCGAGTTCCTTGCTGTCGGCCTTGGCGGTATCGATGGCGAACTTCTCGGCGAGCTCGTCGGAGACCTGGCCAGCGAGGTTGGTGATGGCCCGGTCGGCACGGACCAGCTTCTCGAGCTCGGCACGCTTAGCGAGGGCCTGTTCCTTGACCTTGCCGGTCTCGAACTTGAACTTCTCAGCCTGATTATAGCCCATGTTGATAATTTCGTCGTCGGTGACCGGGGCAGTATCGGTGGCAGAAGCGGTAATCGTGATGGCCGTGACGGCGACCTGCGGAGGCAGGCGGTAGTTTTCGATGTTGGCCGTGAAGGCTTCCTTCACCTTGGCTTCGTCGACCTTGATCTCGGGCTTGAAGCCAGCGGCGGCGAAGGTGGCGACGTCAACGGTCCACTGGGTACGCTCGCGGTCGAGGATGCGCTTGATCTGGCTGGCGGTGGCGTGGCCGGAGCCGGCGAGGGTGCTGATCGCCTTCTGGATGCGCCAGGTGTCCTTGATGTAGATCTCGAAGCGGGCGCGGGTCTCGTCGTCGGAGATGTTGAGCTGCTTGGCGGCGAACTCCAGGAACTTGTTGAGGCCGTCGGCGTTTTTGCCGTCGGGGGAGGTGGTCATCTCGCGGGCGACGCGACGGATCTCGACGACGGAGGGCGCGGGGATGCCGAGGGAGTCGGCGAGGCTGAGTTCGGCGACGCGCTGCACCAAGCCGTTTTCATTCATGCGCTGGCCGGTCATCTGGGCGAAGAAGGTCGCGTCACGGAAGCGGGCGCGGACGGTGGGGTCGTTGAGGTCGACGCCCTGGTAGACGGAGGTTGTGGCTTGCCCGCCGCCCATGTTTTGGACGACCGGGAAGAAAACGAAAGAAACGACAATAACCAAGAGCAGGGATCCGAAGATTAGACGGTGCTGCTTTGCGGTGGCGTTCTGGAGCCAGGTAATCATTCGGGCAACTTACCCCAGTCTTTCGGCGGGTGTCAATCAGTCCAAGCCCTCCCCGGTGCTTGCATCTGGCGGGGTTATTAACATCCCTTGGGGTCGTGCCTAAACCCCTCCATTGCATCGTCGCCGTGGCCCGCAACGGGGTCATCGGCTCGGGGGGCAGGCTTCCTTGGCATATTCCCGAGGACCTGGCCTGGTTCATGGACCAGACCGCCGGGGGTGTCATGATTGAAGGGCCAGCCTGTTATTCCGAACTAGGCAAGGCGCTGTCGGGTCGCGGGACGGTGGTCGTCTCGCGCGATCCAGCCAAGTCCTTCCCTGGGGCCGAACGGGCGACCTCCTTGGCCGAGGCCATCATCATCGCCGAGCGCATGGATCAGTGGAAGGGGCCGACGTGGATCACCGGTGGCCAGCGCATCTACGCCGAAGGGATGCCGCTCTGCGAACGCCTACTCATCACGCGCATCGATCGCGAGTTCGAAGGAGATCGTTTCTTCCCCGCTGATTGGCAGCGCTATTTTACGAAACTGGTTTCGGCGAAGAAGGGAATGCAGGATGGTTTGGGGTATGCGTTTGAAGTTTGGGAGAGGTAGGGGCGCGACTGCGTCGCGAGGGGGCACGTGGGCAAGGTGACATGTGGGCAAGGGGGCTAACTCAAGGGGAGACCGGAGACCGGAATGTATGCTGCGGACATGTGCCCCAGCTAACTATCCGGTCTCCGGTTTCCCTTTGAGTTTTGTCTCGGGGTAGGGCGGCCATCCTTGGTCGGCCGCGGTCGAGCAGGGATGCTCGACCCTACCCGATGCAGCACTGTCGTGACGCTGTCCCGACCCTACCTTTTCCCCGTGCCAGCGAAACCCATGTCCCCTCGCGACTATGGGGGATTTGGCTCCTCAGTGACGCCAAATCCCCCATAGTCGCGCCATGCTGCTCCCCCTGCTCCTGCTGGCTGCGATTCCGCCGACGATTTCGGATGAGGCGAAGGTGCCGCCGTATACGCTACCGGATCCGCTGGCCTGCGCCGATGGACGCAAAGTGACCGACGCCAAGATGTGGAACGAGGTCCGTCGTCCGGAGGTCTTCCGTCTCGTTGAGGAGAACATGTTCGGCCGCACGCCGGACACGTCTAAGTTGCAGGCCGACGCCGTGGTCGAAGTCCGCGAGGAGTCCAAGAACGCCTTCGGTGGTAAGGCCACGCGCACGCAGTTCAAGGTCTGGCCAATGGGCAAAAAGGGCCCGTCGTTCGACATGCTCCTCTATGTGCCCAACGCGGCCAAGCTTCCCGCACCGGTGTTCGTCGGGCTTAACTTCGGCAGCAACCACACTACCACCGAAGACCCGGCGGTCTTCATCGCCTCGAGCTGGGTCTCCAAGCAGTGGGCCTTAAAGGCGACCACGCAGGCGGATCCGGCCTTACGCGGTGGGCAGGCACGTCGCTGGGAATTCGAAACCTTGATCGACCGAGGCTACGCTTCGGCGACGGTTTATTACGGCGATTTCGAGCCCGACCATCCCGAGGGCTGGAAGAATGGTTACCGTGCGGTGATCTCGCCTGATGGCGTAAACACGAAATGGAAGGACGGCGAATGGGGTGCCATCGGCTGTTGGGCGTGGGGTCTGTCTCGCATGCTCGACGTCCTGGAGAAAGTCCCTTC
Organism: Opitutales bacterium; assembly: GCA_044232865.1. Classification (GTDB taxonomy): domain Bacteria; phylum Verrucomicrobiota; class Verrucomicrobiia; order Opitutales; family UBA953; genus UBA953. The sequence continues at coordinate 6,816 of JBIILC010000035.1, forward strand.
CGTCGATGCTAAGCGGGCGGCCGTCCATGGCCATTCCCGTCTCGGTAAGGCCTCGCTCTGGGCCGGCGCACAGGATCAGCGCTTCGCGTTCGTGATCTCCAATAACTCGGGCTGCGGTGGCGCTGCGCTCAACAAGCGCATCTTCGGTGAGACCGTCGGAGTTATCAGCGGCCACTACAAGGGCCGCGGTTTCCCGCATTGGTTCACCGCACGCTTCGAGACCTTCTCGGAGAAGGAAGATCAGCTGCCGCTCGATGCGCATTATCTTCTCGCGCTCGCGTCGCCGCGTCCGCTCTACGTCGCCAGCGCTTCGGAAGACAGTTGGGCCGATCCGCTCGGCGAGTTCCTTGGTGCCGTGCACGCCGATCCCGTCTATCAGGTACTCGGCCAGCCTGGCCTCGGCACCAAGGAATACCCGCCCGTCAGCAAGTCCGTCGGAAAGACCATCGGTTACCATGTCCGCCCGGGTGCGCACGATATCCTCCTCGAGGACTGGAAGAACTACGCTGATTTCGCCGACCGCGTGATGCCCGCCAAGTAAGGCCGGGCCCGCCGGCGGTTTCGGGAAGGGTTGACTAACCTGCGTTAAAAGGGATTTTAAAACCTCACGCTCCTGTATTTCAATGGATAGAATGCTAGCCTCCGAAGCCGGCGATTTGGGTTCGACTCCCAACGGGAGCACCACTTTACGCGAACCAGTTCGCGAGGGATAGGGTTTGGGGGTAGGGGCGCCACTGCGTGGCGTCCGTGGGCGGATTGACGTCAGATGGTCTGATGGACTGCCCGGTACAGCGTGTGCCTTGATGCGAACGGACGCGACGCAGTCGCGCCCCTACCTTTGTTCACCCTCAAGTCCCCTGCTCCTGCTCGCCGGTCACCTTACTTCCGACGGTGAGCATGACGATGAAGCCGATGATAGCGTAGCAGATCGAGGAACCGAGCAGCACGTTGCGCAGCTCAAAGAGGTCCGTCATCACGCCCATGATGATCGCGGCGAAAGGCAGGAAGCCGAAGAAGCTGAGGCCGGCGACAGCCGAGACGCGTCCGCGTAGTTCGGCGGGCGAGCGCTCTTGGACGATGGTATTGGCCAGGCCGACGAGCGTCGAGACGCCGACCGCGAGGCAGACGAGCGAAGCACCGGCCCAGATCAGTTCGTGCGACTGGCTGAGGCTGACGAGCGCACCGCAGGCGAGGACCATACCGATAAGAATGGCTATGCGGCGCATGGCTGGCTTCAAGGCCATGATGAGGAGCGAGCCCGAGACCGAGCCGGCGCCGGAGCAGAGCATGAGCAGCCCCATCTGCTCCGGCGTGGCGTGGAGATCATTCTTCGCGTAGAGTGGCAGCAGCACGATGATGACCGGGAAGACGAAGAGGGTATTGGTGGCGAGGAGCGCGACCATCGCGAGGCTGGGCTTATCCTGCCGGACATGGCGGAAGCCTTCGCCTGCGCCGCCTTGACGCTTCTGCTCTTCCTCGACGGTGCCCTGCGGTCGGCGGGGCAAAGTAGCTAGCGCGGCCATCAGCGCCAAAAAGGATGCTGCGTTCAGGTAGAAGGCCCATTCGGCGCCGTAGCGACCGACGAGATAGCCCGCGGCGGCCGGGCCGACAAGACGGGTGGCGTGGAAGACCGCTCGGTCCACCGAGATGGCTTTCGCAACGTTCTCTTTGGAGACGAGTTCCGGGACGATCGCCGCGGCGGCGGGCATCTCGAACGAACTGGAAACGCCCAGCAGGGCTGCGGCCACGATGAGATGCCAGGTGTGCAAAGACCCGTGAGCAATGAGCTGACCAATCGCGAGGGCGAAACCGATCTGCGCGACCTGGCAGACCTGCAAGATGAAGCGTTTGTCGTGACGGTCGGCGCACGCACCGCCGAAGCGGAAGAGCGCCAGCATAACCAAGCCGCTCGCGAGGTGCGGCGCTGCCTGGAGCAATCCTTCGTAGCTCTGGAGTCCGTCCCGGACCACGACTTCGGTCATCACCCAGCCTAACGCCATTCCCTGCATCCAGGTGCCCGTCATGGAGATCCCTTCGCCGACCATGTAGCGCGTGAACGGTCCGTTCGGGAAACGTTCAGCGGTAGGACTGGTGGAGGGGGAGGACATTGGGCGGCGGCAAAATTGAGGCTAAAGGGCCAAAGTGCAAAGGGAATGGTGTTGGTTTGCCGCGTGGTGGTAGCGGTTGGCGGTTAGCGGATAGCGGTTGGATCAGGCAAAGGGCTGAGCACTGCCTTGGAAAATTCAGGTGGCGGGTGGCGGCCACGGGTGGCGGGTGGCAGGTCGTTTCAATACCTAGTGCAGTCGCCCCAATGGGTGCTATGTCGTGAGGAGGTCCCGACCCTACCCATCCAATGAAGGCTGGTGGGCCAGGTTTCTTCCTAACCACTAACCGCTAACCGCTATTACCTTTTGAAAGCTGCCTCCGTCGCCTGCCAGGCGGCGTCGACGGCGGGCTTCAGGACGGAGGCGATGGCCTTGTAGCCTTCGACGTCGGGGTGGAGCTTATCCTTGAGGTAGCTGCCGGGCTTGCCTTCACCGTTCGGGAGATTGAGCGCGACGTTGATATCCACGTACCAGAGATTCTTTCCTTCCTTCACGATCTGCTCGAGTTGGCGGTTATACTCGTCGAGCAAGGGCCACTTGGCTTTGCGGGAAGGCGCACGGGTGGTGGCCACGAAGACCACGGCGCAGTCCGGGTTCTCCTTGCGCAGGCGGGCGAGGTATTCGCGGATGCGTCCGATGGGGGCTTCGGCCGGGTCGCCGGAGTTGATATCATTGCCGCCGCACTGGAAGACGACCACGCGCGGGTGGTAAGGCAGCGTGATACGATCCATGTAGCCGAGTACCTCGGTCGTGAAGGAGCCACCGAAGCCGCGGTTAATCACTGGGTAGGGCTTCATCTCCTCGCCGACGTTCTTCCACATGCGTAGCGTGCTGGCACCAGTGAAGAGCAGGGCATGCTGAGGAGGCGGGTTGGCCTTATCGGCGGCTTCGAAGGCGGCGATGTCCTTGGCCATGCGCAGCGGCTGCTGGGCGAGGGGAATGTGGGGCTTGGCGACGTCGGCCGCGAAGGCGGTGACGGCGAGAAGGCAGGCGAGGAGGGCTTTCATAGGGAAAGGGGTAGGGTGGGGGTAGGGGTAGGAAAAGGCAGGGAGGGGAGGAGGGCAAGGAAACGAGGACCGGAGGGCACGAGGGCGGGAGGTATGAAAGCGAGGTTATGGCGGTTAGCGGATAGCGGTTGGCGGTAGCCGCATTTTTCGCCGCAGGGCGAAACCGGGTAGGGGCACGATTCATCGTGCACTCCGCAGGAGGGCGCGGCGTAGCCACGCCCCTACCTCGGGCCGCCCTGCGGCGGCCCAAATGTGTCTTATTTTTCTAACCGCTATCCGCTAACACCTATCTCGGGTTTTGTGTTTCCTCTGTCATCGGTCATCCGTCATCTTTTATCTAACCTTACTCCCATGCCCCTCGTTCCTGGTCTCCTCAGTCCGTATGAAGCCGTCCGCGGCTTCGTGTATCTGCCCCGCTTGGTCTCCAAGATCCGCCTGCACGGCGCGGGTCAGTTGCACGCCGACTTCGTAAATAACCTCGGTAAGGCCTTCGACGACCGTTGCTGCCAGTATCTCGGGATCAAGTACGACGACCTCCGCGTCTGGGTGCTGCAGAATCCCGCCGCGACGCAGGACGAGGTCCTCGCTTGGGCCGAAGCCAAGGGCCGCAAGCTTTCCACGAACGAGATCGAGATCTGGAACGGCTTCATGACTAAGCGCGGTTGGCGCGACGAAGCCAACGAAGTGCTCGTGCGTCGGCTCAAGGAGAACGGACTCACCGTCGACGCCGGCGTCGACACAATGTTCGACTACATCGAGGTCGATGAAGGTCGCCCGGCCCGAAAAGCGGCGCTTTAAGGCTGGTTTGTCAGAATAACCTTATAATTAGGGGTTGAGAGGGGAGGCGGCCAACCCAAGGCTGACCCTCCCCTTTTTACGAACCGTATCTTTGCCGATACTTCTTCGCTTTGCGTCGCCTTCTTACATCAACGCCCCGTCCGACGGGGAACGGTCTTCGGACCGGGGAGGGACGCGCATGATCCTGTCACTACTCTTAGCCCAGGTGGCCGAACAGGCTCCGGTCGTGGCGAAAGCCTCGCCGGCCATCGTGAATAATTTCCAAATCGCCCTGCTGGCTTTTAAGTCGGGTGGCTGGATTGTCGCGCTCATCGGCGCCGCCGCGATGGTCGGTCGTCTGCTCGTCGACGAGGCCGCCGACGCCAGCTGGCAGCGCTCGCTGCGTCACGTCATCGCCGCCGCGATCTTCGCGGTCATCGCTTATTTCGTCACGTTCCAGTGGGAACTCTCGGCTTTGAACAAAGCCATCGTCCAGGGCCTCTGCGGCGCCGTCGCCCCGGAACTCGTCGATTGGCTGTCGACGACCATCCGTAAGAAGCTCGGATTCAAGGACAAGCAGCGCCCGCCGGCTTGGCGGAGTCTTTTCTCCCGCAAGAAGAAGCCTAAGCGTCGCCGTCGCGCGTCCGCCAAGAAGGCCGCCCCGGCCAAAAAAGGCGCTCCAGCTAAGTCTGCTCCCAAGAAAGGCACCAAGAAACCCGCCGCTAAGAAACCTGCCGCCAAGAAGGCGCCGGCTGAAAAGAAGCCGCGGGTCAAGAAACCCGACGACGGTCAGTCCACCCTCAATCTTTAAACAAAAACCACCATGTGTGCCCAGCGTAGCCGCGGTCGATCCGCCAAGAACAACCTCATCCAAGCCGAGATCGGCATCGTCGGCATGGCCGTCGTGACGTTGCTCGTCTCCCTGGCCGGCCTCTGGTTCAGCCACGAATTGCGTGACACGACCAAGCGCGTGAAGGATACGACCATCAGTATCCAGTCCTCCTTCGAAGCCTATAAGAGCGCGATGAAGTCCGCTGATACGGGCGTCGTGCTTTTCACCGACCAAGGAACGAAATCGGATAACAAGAACGTCGAAGTGACCGCGACCGCGGCGACCAGTGCCTTGGAAATCGCCGAGCGCGACACGAAGCAGTCGATCAAGCTACTCGACCAGGTGATCGAATTGCTCGCCACCTATGAGACCGTCACGGTGACCTTCGGCGCCTCCGCGCTGATCTTTGCGCTGTTCGTGGCGATCCGTCGGTTCCGCATGTAAGCGGACCGAGGTTTAAGCGAAGTGACCGAAGCCGCGGACCTTGATGGGTTCGCCATCGGCGACGTCACGGGCGAGGCCCGTGCCAGTTTCGACGACACCGATACGGGTGAGTGGGGTCTTCGGAAAGGCTTTACGGAAATGCGCTTCGATTAGGTCAGCACGGTCGGCACTCACGCTGAAGAGCAGTTCGTAGTCTTCACCGTCTTGCAAGGCGTGTTCGAGAGTGGGTTTGCCATCGGATTTGGCGAGCACGGCGGCCGCGTCGGCGATGGGTAGGTGGGCCACGCTAATCCGCCCGTCGAACTTGGTTCCGAGCAGTCCGGGCAGGTCTTTGGCGAGGCCATCGGAGAGGTCGGTGCACGCCGTGACTTCGCCGTGCCCGCAGAGCCATTCGCCTTCGGCGAGGCGCGGGGAGAAGTCGAGGTGCTTGCCGTAGAGCGATCCGCCGAGCTGTCCCGTGACGAAGAGCACATCACCGGCGGCGCACATCTTGCGGGTAAGGATGCGGTGGGCGAAGCCTTGGACGGCGAGTGTGCCGATGAAGGCGCCGTTGGGTCCGCGGCAGATGTCGCCACCGACGATGCGCAGGCCGGCCTTGGCGGCGGCACGACCGGCCCCGTGGGCGAAATCGTTGAGCCAGTTCGCGTCGACGTCGGCGCCGATCACGAGGGAGAGTAAAGCGTCGGACGGCACGGCGCCAGCCGCAGCGAGGTCGCTAAGGTTCCGGTTAACCAGCTTGGCACCGGCGCGGATACCATCACAGGCCGCGTCGAAGTGGCGGCCGAGGATCACTGAATCGATCGTACTCGCCCGGATGGAGCGGCCGCCTGAGGTCGGCAGGTGCGCGCAGTCGCCTCCCGGTCCTTCAGGAAAAGCGGGCGCCGCTTCGGCCAGGGATTGGACTACGCGACGGATGAGTTCTTCCTCGGTCAGCTTGGCGACCGAACGGTCCGCGACGGTGGTGAGGGCTCCCATGGATTCAGAGTGTGGAGGCGTTCGGGGCCAGTTTCAACCAGAGTAAGTTCCAACCATTGAAACAGCAGTGGACGGCCATGCAGGTGATTAGCCCGTAGCGGTCGCGGACGAGGCACATGAAGGCGCCAAAGGCGAATAAGGGCAGGGCGGCGGAAGGGCTCAGATGTGCGGCGCTGAAGACGGCGCCGGTCACGCAGATGGCGATCCAGCGGCCATGGCACTCGGAGGCTGATTTGGCCAAACCGATGGCGAAGGGACTCGTGATTAGGACGACGAACGCGACCTTAATGAGAAGGTTTATCAAGATCAGGACGTCCCTGGTCTCCTTAGGGCTGCCGTCGGCTGGCCTCAGTGTTTGCGGATCGAGCGGCTGAATGGCGAAGGCTTCGAGATTAAAGCCTGCGACCAACCAGAAGGTAATGGGCAGAAGAACCGCCAGCCAAAGAATGGCGCGGGTCCAGAGGTTGGAGTCGGATAAGAGTCTCCGCAGGCCCGGGTAGATCATGCCGCGGAAGGCGAGTTCTTCCATGATGGGGGCACCAATCGTCACCGCCAAAGCAATCGTCAGGAAGCGCCAAGTATCGACGTCGGTCTTGAGCACCGCATCCACGATCTCTTGCGGTTCGTCTGCGGGCGGCTGGCCGGCCCAACCGCTGAGGAAGAGCTGCTCCCAGGCGACGTGGAGGCCTTTCCAGACGAGCGTAGTAGCGAGGCCTAGGGCGAAGATCGAGAGTAGTCCGAGGAGGACGCGTTGAACGCTGAAAGAGCGGAGTGCCTGGCGGAAAGGAGAGTCAGCGTTCTTTGACTCATCGGTCTCGATAGACGGTGCCCAGCCGAGCGTCTGGGGGGCGAGGGCGTTCATGCCGAGCATCGCCAAGGCCGCGGTGATCTGACCGCTGAACGCGGCGGTGAAAATGTGCGCCTGCGAGAAGCCGAAGTGGGTGGAGAAACTTTGCGTGACCAGCTGGGTCACCACGCCGAAGAGGATGCCGAAGGCGAGCAGGCCCGTGCAAAGGCTGATGATCGCATCGCTAGCGGAAATCGTCGGCGCGGCGATCTTGCCCGGAAGGTCGCGCCAGCACTTCAGCGCATAGATACCGATGAACGACGCCAAGAGACTGACGATCACGCACGCCCAGTCCCAAGGCCCGAAGGCATAGAGGGACTCCGTGAGCTCGTCCATCGCCGCTTAGGCTCCGAAGACCTGACGACCGCCGACGAACGTCGCGCGGACGCGACCCGTGAGCGCGCGACCGACGAGTGGGTTGTTGCCGGACTTCGAGAAGAGGTCGGCGGACGTGGGTGTCCAGGCGGCCTTAGGGTCGAGGATCACGAGGTCGGCGAGCGCGCCGGCCTTGAGTGTCCCGGCAGCGAGGCCGAGGGCCTTGGCCGGACCGTGCGTCAGGCGGGCGATGAGGAGGGAGAGGTCGGCGTGGCCGCCGGTAACGAGCGCCGTGTGGGCGGCCGCGAAGGCCGTCTCGAGTGTCGCGGCGCCGTACGGAGCCAGGTCGAACTCGCAGTCTTTCTCGGTGGCCGTGCAGGGCGAGTGGTCGGAGCAGATCGCGTCGATCGTGCCGTCGACGAGCGCGGCGATGAGCGCGAGGCGATCGACTTCCTCACGGAGAGGCGGATTCGTCTTCAGGCTCGTGCCGTAGTGGGCCAGTGCGGCGTCGGTGAGGAGCAGATGCAGGGCGGAGACTTCGGCCGTGACGGCGAGCTGCTTCGCCTTGGCGCGGCGGACGATGTCGGCGGAACCGCCGGAGGAAAGGTGCTGCAGGTGGATGCGGGCCTTGGTGAGCTCGGCGAGCAGGCAGTCGCTCGAGACGACGACTTCTTCGGCGGCGCGGGGTAGGCCGCGGAGGCCGAGGCGGAGGGACCAGGCGCCTTCGTGCATCTGGCCGCCTTCGGTCATGCTGCTGTCCTGACAATGATCGAGGACCACGAGGTCGAACATCGCGGCGTATTCCAGCGCGCGACGCATGATTTCGTTATTCTGGACGCCGGAGGTCGTATCGGTGACGGCGACCACGCCGGCCTTCTTCATCGTGCCAAGAGGAGCGAGAGCCTTGCCTTCATGGCCTTTGGTCAGCGTGCCGGTGGGCAGCACGCGCACCGCGGCGTCGCGCGAGCAGATTTCGCGGAGGAGTTGGATCGTGCCGACGTTGTCCGCCGCGGGGAGCGAGTCGGGCATCGTGACGACAGTGGTGAAACCGCCGGCGGCGGCCGCGCGGGTGCCGGTGCGAATCGTCTCGCGGGGCGTGAGGCCCGGCTCGCCGAGGCGGCAGTTCAGGTCGACGAAACCCGGGGCGACCACGAGACCCGTTCCGTCGATGACGCGGGCCTTGGCTTGGTCGGCGGCGGAGAGTTGGTCGACAAACTTACCGTCGAGGGCGAAGACGTCGCCCTTCGCATCGTCGCGCTTGGCGGAAGGGTCAATCACGCGGGCGCCGCGGATCCAGAGGGGGGAGTTGTCGGCGGGGTTCATCGGCTGATGGCTCCGGTGCAGAGGTGAAGGACGGCCATGCGGACGGCGACTCCGTTGCGCACTTGTTCAAGGATGACGGAGCGGGGGCCGTCGGCGACTTCGCTTTCGACTTCGACACCACGGTTGATGGGGCCTGGGTGCATCACGATCGCCTCGGGCTTGAGCCAGGCGGCGCGTTCGGCGTTGAGGCCGAACTGCGAGGTGTATTCGCCGAGCGAGGGGAAGTGGGTGGTCGTCTGGCGCTCGTGCTGGATGCGCAGGAGCATCACCGCGTCGCAGTCTTTCAGGGCTTCCTTTAGATCATGGACGATGCGGACTTGCGGGAAGGCTTCCTTCAGTGAGGCCGGGACAAGTGTCGCGGGGCCCGCGAGGGTGACCTGCGCGCCGAGCTTCGAGAGGCAGAGGATGTTGGAGCGGGCGACGCGGCTGAAGAGGATGTCGCCGAGGATTGTGACCTTGAGGCCTTCGACCTTGCCGAAGCGCTGGCGGAGTGTGAAGGCGTCGAGCAGAGCCTGCGTGGGGTGTTCGTGGGCACCGTCGCCGGCGTTGATCACTGAGATGTCGAGGACCGAGCCCAGGTAGCGGGCCGAGCCGGCGGAAGAGTGGCGCATCACGATCGCGTCGACGCCCATCGCGCGGATGTTCATCGCCGTGTCGCGGAGGGTCTCGCCCTTGACCAGAGAAGAGGCCGTGGTGTTGATCGACACCACTTCGGCGCCGAGCTTCTTGGCGGAGATCTCGAAGGCCGTGCGGGTGCGCGTGCTCGGTTCGAGGAAGAGGTTCACCACCGTGCGGCCCTTCATCAGGTCGAGGCCCTTACCCGGCGCGAGCGCGGGCAGGAACTGGTCGGCTTGGCGGAAGAGCAGCTCGATCTCGGCTCGGGAAAGCTCCTCGATGCCGGTCAGGTCTTTTTTCGTCCAGGTGTCTTGTGGGGCCATGCGGTGAGGTTCCGGTGGCCCTAACGAGGTTAGGACCATTGGGAATGTGGGGAGGGAAGGCCCTTGGTCAAGGGATTAGAGAAAAAGGGGGCACGTGGGCATGGTGCACGTGGGCAAGGGGGGCGAGGCCCCCGTGGAAGCGAGGGGTCCGCGTACCGACGTGCCCCGTTGTATTATTTAGCGAGAAGCTCGCGGACCTTGGCGCCGATGGCGGCGGCGGCTTCGCCCTTCTTGTCCTTGTGGGCGGCGACGACGTTGACGAGCGCACTGCCGACGACCACGCCATCGGCGACCTTGGCGATGGCCTGGACGTGGGCAGCGGTGGAGACACCGAAGCCGACGCAGATCGGCAGGGAAGTGTGCTTACGGATCTCGGCGACGGCGGACGAAAGATTAGCGGCCAGTTCGGAGCGCTCGCCGGTCACGCCTTCGCGCGAAACATAGTAGATGAAGCCAGAGGCGTGCTTGGCGATGAGGCTGATGCGCGCGGGCGGCGTGGTCGGAGCCACAATGAAGATATTGGCGAGGCTGTGCTTCTTCGAGGCCGCGATTAGTTCGTCGGCTTCTTCAGGCGGGCAGTCGAGGACGAGCAGGCCGTCGGCACCGGCTGCGCGCACCTTGGCGCAGTAGCTGTCGAGACCGAAGGAGAACAGCAGGTTATAATAGCAATAGAGCACGATCGGCTTGTCCGTGCCGGCGCGCACCGCGCGGAGCACATCGAGCAGGCCGTCGTAGGTCATACCGCCTTCGAGGGCACGCTGGGCTGCGAGCTGGTTCGTGAGGCCGTCGGCGAGCGGGTCAGAGAAGGGCACGCCCACTTCGAGGACGTCCGCGCCGTTCTGTGCCAGGGAGAGCAGTACGGCCTTGGACGTCTCGACGTCGGGGTCGCCGGCGCAGACGTAGCTCACGAAGGCCGGGCGGCCTTCGGCTTTGCAGCGGGCGAACGTCTGGGCTAAGCGATCCATGTGCCGAAGGAAGCCGGGTTTGGTC
>JBIILC010000094.1:0-5057 GCA_044232865.1 Opitutales bacterium
GAGGGCTTCGCGTGCAAAAGTGCAAATCGCGCGTTGCGCTGTGCAAAGGTGCAAACGTGGCATCAGAACACGCCCATTAATACAGGCTACTAAGAGGCCTTTTGTTAACTTTTGCACCTTTGCACCGATGCACTTTTGCACGGAATGACGACTTCGTCGTCATTCCCTTCTGGCTCTGAGGGAACCCTTCCCTTACACCCCTGTCCTTACCTGATACCCCTCATGCGTTCCCTCACCCGTCTCCTCAGCGTGCTGTGCCTCCTGGCCGCCGCCGTCCCCGCCGCCTTCGGCCATACCGCTGGCGAAGAAATGGCCAAGTCCGCCAACGCCTTCCTCGGCTCGCTCAACGATGCCCAGCGCGCGAAAGCGGTCTTCAAGTTCGATGACGCTGAACGCACCAACTGGATTTTCGTCCCGGCTGCCCGCAAGGGCCTGCCGATCAAGGAAATGAATCCCGGCCAGCGCCACTTCGCCCAGGCCCTCCTCTCCGTCTCCCTCAGCCAGCGCGGCCACATGAAGGTCGAGTCCGTCATGGCCCTCGAGTACCTCCTCTTCCTCATCGAAGAAGGCAAAGGCGCCAACAAGCGCGACGCCGAAAACTACTTCGTGTCGATCTTCGGCAAGCCTGACGCGCACGGCACCTGGGGCTTCCGCTGGGAAGGCCACCACCTCTCCACGAACTTCACGATCGTCGACGGCGAGCTCGTCAGCTCGACGCCTTCCTTCCTCGGCACCAACCCGGGTCAGGTGAAGTCTGACACGAAGAACGTCGCCGACGCCTTCCCCGGCCTCGTCGGCTTCGAACTCCTCGAAACCGAAGACGCCGCCGGTCGCACCCTCGCCAAGTCCCTCACCGCCGAACAGCGCAAGACCGGCTTCATCCCGGGCGAAACCCCGAAGGATGTCATCACCGGCAACAAGCAGAAGGCCAACGGTATCATCAAGCACAAGGGCATCGCCTTCTCCGCCCTCACCGCCGAGCAGAAGAAACTGGCCGGCACGATCATCGCTGAATACGTCGGTCGCGCCCGCGCCGACTTCGCCCTCCAGGAAATGATCGCCATCACCAAGACCCCGGAAGACCAGCTCTTCTTCGGCTACAACGGTGGTACCGAAGCCGGCGAGGCCCACTACTTCAGCATCCAGGGCCCGACCTTCCTCCTCGAATTCGCCAACTTCCAGAATGGTGCTAACCACGTCCACGCCTCCTGGCGCGACCTGAAGAAGGACTTCGGTTACGACCCGCTCGCTGAGCACGCCAAGGGCCACAAGTAAGCCAGACTAAAGGCTTCCAACAAAACCCCGGGCCACCGGGGTTTTTTATTTCTGAGGTAGGGACGTGATTGCCATCACGTCCGTGGGCGGACGGACGTCTTACGATCGGAGACCTTGCCCGGCTCATCGCAAGTGCCGTTGCGAACGCCGGCTATGGCAATGGCCGCCCTACCTCACGACCTTCAGCCAACCTGCCATCGTCTCTTTCAACAGTTCTTTGGAGTCCATCTTGATGCCGTAACCTTGGAAGCCGAACGGCCCGCGATAACCGGCGGCCCGGGCCTTGGCGACGAACACGCCGACATCATAAGTCCCGCGGCCGAGCGGCTGGATGAGCTTATCCCAACCGAGGTTCTGGGTATCGCCGGTATCGGCGCCGTTGATCGTGATGAAGTTCAGCCGCGGCAGCGCGTCCTTAATCAGCGGCAGCGGATCACGCTCCGAGCCTTCGACCTTGAGCCAGTGGCAAAGATTGAACGTCACGCCTAACGAAGGGTCGTCGACCTTGGCCGCGACGCGCACGCAGGTCTCGAACCGCGCACCCCAGAAACCGGCGTGCGGGTAGAGTGAGATCTTCACTCCCTTGGAACGGGCGTAGGCAACCAACTGACGCAGTTGCGGCACGACCACGGTGTCGCCGTATTCCGGCCCCATGGAAAGACCGAGGGGCAAGGTGACTTTATTCATCGCCAGCCACAAAGTGCCGCCGGTGCCGGAAAGATCGTCGACCGCCTTCGTGAGTTCGGGCGGTAGGTTGTTCTGGCCGGAGGGGAAGTCCGCGACGTGGTAACCGTTAAAGAAGGCGAGTCCCTTGGCCTGCAGGGCGGCGGCATGCGCCTTCGCCGTCGCCGGACGTCCGCCGAGGCCGGCATAGCCTAGTCCCGAAAGCACCGCGGCGCACTCCGTCGGCTCAAGCCGCGTGGCGGTGTCCATAGCGAAGAAGGCCGGTCGATCCGCGGCGACGAGCGCGCCGAGGGTGCAGAGATAAACGAGGAGGGAGCGCATAAAGGTCAACGGGGAGTCACGCCGTGCGCAACGAGCTCCTTAAGGAACTCCGGCGGCGAGGGCGGACTGATGAGGAAATTCTTGAACCAACCGGTGCGGCGACGGAGCAGGATCATGCGCTTAGGATTCACGGTATTGGTGTAATGCTCGTTCCAGAAGCACCAGTCCTGCGCGGCCCATTCGATGTCAGTCAGTGCCACCTTGCGCGCGGACCAGCCGTAGACGCGGACCCGCACAAAGGCTTCGTCGACGGTGAACGTCATGCCCCAGAAGATCGCATGGATCAGGATACCCGTGAACACAAAGGAACCAATCAGGGGCAGCAGATGCAGGAAGACCTCCATTTGTCTGGAAATAATAGGGCTAATCAGCCGGGCTTAAACCCAAAACCAAGCCCACGCTGGACAGCCCCGCCCTTGACGGATTGCCTGTGACTATGGCTCGCGCGACGAAGCACCTGAACACGAACGCCCTCTGGGCTGACGTCGGCGTGCGCACGCTCCGTCGCCTTGGCCTGACCCACGTGGTGATCTCGCCCGGCTCGCGCTCGACGCCGCTGGCCCACGCCTTCGCGGAATCCGCCGGCCTCCATGTGACCGTCGCGCTCGATGAGCGTTCGGCCGGCTTCATCGCCCTCGGCATTGCCAAGGCCACCGGCCAACCCGCCGCCCTGCTCTGCACCTCCGGCACCGCGGCTGCCAACTACCTACCCGCCGTCGTCGAAGCGCGCCTCGCAGCCACGCCTCTGCTCGTCCTGACCGCCGACCGTCCGCCCGAACTCCGCGAATGCCACTCGGGCCAGACGATCGCCCAGAACGGAATCTTCGCCGGCTATCCCGTCTGGGCCACCGAGGCCGCCGTACCCGGCACCGACCTCACCCTCCTCCGCCACTGGCGCCAACTCTTGGTCGACGCCTGGCAGCGCTCCCAAGGCCCTCTGGCTGGCCCGGTGCACCTCAATCTGCCCTTCCGCGACCCTCTCGCCCCTTCCGACGCTGAAAAAGGCTTCAAGGCACCGTCAGGCCTTAACCTCGAGACCTTCACCGCCGTCCCGCCCTGCGGCATCGTCCGCCCGACCCTCACGCCCGCCACGGTCGCCAGCCTTCTCCCGAAGACGGAACGCGGCGTCATCGTGCTCGGCCCTCATGCCTTCGAAGACCGCGACGAAAGCGCCACCGCCCTGCGCGAACTTTCCCAACTGACCGGCTGGCCGATCCTCGCCGATGGCGCGGGCACGCTCCGCGGCGATCTCGCTGGCGATACTGCACTCGTCTCGGGCTACGACCTGATCCTGCGCGACGCCAAAGCCGCCAAGACTCTACGTCCGCAGGCCGCGGTCTTCGTCGGCCCGCTCCCGACCAGCAAGGTCCTGCGTGCCTGGCTCAAAGACGGCGATATCACCGCACTCCAGCTCGGCCGCGCCGGTGAGAACACCGATCCGACGCATTCACGCTGGAGCCGCCTCGATGGACAACTCGTTCCTTCCGGTGATAAGGTTTCGGCGAAGGCCTCTGCTTACGGCAAGGCTTGGCAGACCGCCCAGAAAGCCGCCGCCAAGAAACTCACGCGCATCGTGAACGTCGATTGGCCTTTCGAAGGCCGCGTCGTATCACTGCTCGACGAAGCCCTTGGACCAGACGACCGCCTCTTCGTCGGCAGCAGCATGCCAATCCGCGACGTGGAGTGGTTCTACCACCCGCCCGGACCAGGCCCAGAAGTCCTGACCAACCGCGGCGCCAACGGCATCGACGGCACCGTTTCGACCGCGCTCGGCGCCTCGCTCGACGGTAAGCGGACCGTGCTCCTCTGCGGCGACTTGACCTTCCTGCACGACAGCAACGCCTTGCTCTCCGCCTACGGCCACCGCGGCGACCTCACGGTCGTCGTAATCAACAACCAGGGCGGCGGAATCTTCAATCACCTCGCCGTCGCGAAGAGCGCCCACTTCGAACAGCTCTGGGGCACGCCGCAGGCGACCGACCTCGGTAAGCTCTGCGCCGCGCACAAGGTGAGGCACGACCTCGCCGACGGCTGGAACGACCTGCGTCGCCTGCTCGAGATACGCGGTAAGGGCGTTCGCGTCATCGAATTCCGGACCGACCGCGAAGCCGACGCCGCTTGGCGCCAGAAGTCCTTCCGCTAATTAAGCCGAGAATTAGTATGGGGTCAGACCGCTTCTGAGCGATATCAGTCAGAAGCGGTCTGACCCCATACTAAAGATGCGGAATACATGAGGAAAACCATGGGCCTGCATCTGCGTTGCAAGACCATGGATGCCGGAGAATACTGTCCATACAATCCCCGCTGATCTTGATGAACCTCGCCCGCCTCTTCCTGCTGCTCCTTGTCAGCGGAGCACTGATCGGGGCCGATAAACCTGCCGCGAAGAAAGCGGCGGCCAAGGGCGATGAGAAGACTGTGGCCCCAGCTGAAAAGGCCGTCCCGCGTATCGAGCTCAACGCTTCGGTCGCGCCTGGCGCTTCGCTGAAGTTCGACTTTCCTGAGCTAACCGTGGATCGCAAAGGGGCGATGGCGGCCTGCCACCTGACGCTGCCTGCGAGTTACGAGATGGGGAAGAAATACCCTTTAGTCGTGTGGCTCGGGGGAGGCGAAGGCGGCAACACGCCGAGCAAGGCTTTCCTCCCGGAAGGCGATTTCATTATCGTAGGACTCCCCTACCCCAAGGGCGCAAACAATCCTACCCAAGCGAACATGGTCGGCGATTACGCCAAGGTCTGGGCTTATCAGCGCTTCATGCTGGATGAGATCGCCAAGGT
>JBIILC010000096.1:0-4985 GCA_044232865.1 Opitutales bacterium
CGAGCCGTAGGGCAGGTGCGGGCCGTAGGTGATGACCCAGAGACGGTCGGCCCAAGGCACCACGGCGCCAGTCCCGCATTCGCCTTCGTTATTAAAATAGGCGAGCTCCGGATAGATGCCCGACCATTCTTGGGGCGCGGCGGGCGAGGGGGTAGCCAGCGCGGTGAGGGCGAGGGCCACGAGCGAGCGGAGCGAAGATGGGGTCATGCCTGAACCTTTCCTGCTGGCCGGAGGCTGGCAAGGTCAGGATATGGCATGAAGAAAAAACACTAGCAGCAACCAGCCCGCCAAAGTCGTGGCGGGAACTCCGAGCAGGCGGGCTAGGCTCTTGGATTGGGCCTGTGTCAGGAAAGCCAACGCGAGGAGCGCTCCGCCGAATGGTCCGAGCCAGCGATGCGGGAGGGCTAGCTCCAGATTGATCGACGGTACGAGCGCACATGCCTGTGCGATCCAGGTCATCACGTGGAGCAGTACGGCCGCGAGGCCATTGAGCCACGTCGCCGGCCAGGCGAGCCAATCGCTGACGCTGCACGCGACCGAGGCCATCCCGAGCATCAGCGGAATCTCCGAGAGCGGCACCAGCACGAGATTCACGAAGACGCCGCCCCAGCTGGCCGTACCGAATAACCCGAGCGTCAGCGGTACGCCGGCAATCGTGGCCGCGAATGAGACGCAGAGGCCGCCCAGGAAGAACTTACGAGCCTGCCAACTCAGCTTCTGTGTCGTGGTTTGTGCTTCGGCTGGCGTCAGGCGTTCTTCTTCCGTTGGTAGGGCGCAGAGATTCGCCGCTGGTCCGCCGGCCGCAATGATGCCGAGCACGGCCGCATAGCTGAGCTGGAAGCCAGCGTCCGCACAAGCTTCGGGCGAGAGGATGAGTGTGGTCGCGCAGGCGAGCGCCAGCGACTGCAAGGGCGGCGTATCGCGATCGCTGGCGCGTCCACCCCAGAGGAAGGCCGCCATGATCCAGGCGCGTACCGACGACGGCGACGCGCCGGTCACCTGCACGTACAGCCAGAGCAGCGCGAGGATGACCAGACCCGATGGGAGTTCCGGCAGGCGTGCCCGCTTGGCGAGCCAGAGCAAGGCCGCGGCCATACCAGCGATATGCAGGCCGCTGATGGCGAAGAGGTGGAGCGTACCCGTCGTCGCAAACGCCTCCTTCGCGTCCGCCGGTAGCAACGCAGTCCGGCCCAGCATCGTGGCGGCTAGCAAAGCACCACCGTCTGGATCTTCCCATGGCAACGTCCGTAGCCAGGCGTCTAGCCGGCGTTGCTGGGCTTGCCGCCAGACCGCGAAGCCTGACGGCGGAGCCAGTTCGCCGAGCACGCGCCCGCCGCGCAGTTTGAGCGTGGCGCCTTGCGAGCGCAGCCAAGCATCGTAGCCGTCTGCGACGGCGGAGATGGGCGTGAGGCCGCCAGTAATCATGAGTTCGCCCCCTTCGGCCGGACAAACTCCGCGGACCGAGAGTGCGACGCGTCGGCGGAAGAGGCCGCCGTCGCGATCAGTGATCCAGCCGAGTCCAGTCCAGCCGTCACCGTCTTTGCGCGCCGTCGCACGTTCGATGAGAATCGGCATTTCAACGAACGGTCGTCGGACGATGGCTGGCGTCTGCGGCGGCATTCGTAACTGATGCCACGCCGCGCCGATGGCCGTACCCGCGATCACGATTGCGATGCCGGCGATGATCGCTTGTCGGCGGCTGAACCAGCCGAGCCCGGCCGCGAGTCCGCCGACGAGCAGCCAGGGGCCGGGCGAGATTCCCGTGGCGGCATCAATCGAGCAGCCGAGTAGGAGGGGGAGGGCGAGCCAGAGCGCCGGACAGTGTCCGAAACGGTCGGTGGTCAGGGAGTCTTGCTCCAGGGGGTCGGGCCTTGCCATGCGCGGAGGCCTTGGCCTCCGAGGGACAGAGACCGAACCTCCGCGGCGAGCGAAGTCCAGGCGGGGTGCTTGGCGAGGACAGGGTCCTGAAGGAGATTACTTAGGGGTATCACGACAAACCCTCGGGAAGACCACCTAGGGTGGGGGAGGGTCACGGTCGGGCTAGACCAAGCACCTCCTTCATAGAAGAGCAGGTCGATGTCCAAGGTCCGGGGGCCATTGCGGTGAGCGGTCCGTTCCCGACCTAGCTCACGCTCGATCTCGAGGGTTTTTATCAGTAATTCGTCGGGGTTAAATCGACAAGTTATTGCTAGACAGAGGTTTAAGAAGTTAGGCTGATCGGCATACCCTAACGGATCTGAGTCGACGGCCTCCGAAATGGCCAAGATGCGTGTTTCGGGAAGTTTACCCAGAAGCCCAATGGCTTGGGCGATAATGTCAGCCCTATCGCCGAGGTTGCTGCCTAGGCCGAGGATAGTGTGATGGGGGGACCCGTTCACGCCCGCTCGCGGCGAATCTTTACCGAAATGGCGTCGAACTCAGCGGCCACCGGGGCGAAGGGTTTGTTGACCTCGACCGTGACGGCCTCGACTACCTCAAAAGTGCCCAGAATTCGCGCGGCGATCTGCTGGGCGAGGGTCTCAATCAGGTAGACTGGCTGGCCGGTCAGCTGGGCTTCGACCGTCCGGATGACATCGGCGTAATTGACGGTCAGTTTCAGATCGTCGGCGGCGGCCGCCGGGCGGGTGTCGATCTCGAGGTCGACCGAGACGGTGAACCGCTGTCCGAGGCGTTTCTCCTCGGGCAGGGCGCCATGGTGTCCGAAGGACTTAATGCCAGCTATCCTGATGATGTCCACGCCCCGATGAATGCCCGCCCGGGACGACCCTGCAAGCGCCTTCCCGCGGTGCGCCCGCAATTGTTAGAAGTCCCCACTTGACCACCCTTCCAGCGGTCGCTGACAGTCCGCGGAACACTATGCCTAAGAGGACCGATATCCGCTCAATCCTCATCATCGGCTCGGGACCGATCATCATCGGCCAAGCCTGCGAGTTCGATTATTCCGGCACCCAGGCGTGCAAGGCCCTCCGCGAAGAAGGCTACCGCGTCATCCTAGTGAATTCCAATCCGGCCACAATCATGACGGATCCGGAGACGGCGGACGTCACCTACGTGGAACCCCTCACGGTTGAATCCGTGGAACGTATCATCGCCAAGGAAAAGCCCGACGCGCTCCTCCCGACGCTCGGCGGCCAGACGGCGCTCAACCTTTCCCTCAAGCTCGCCCGCACCGGCGTCCTCAAGAAATATGGCGTCGAGCTCATCGGCGCAAAGGAAGACGCGATCGAGCGCGGCGAAGACCGCGAGATCTTCAAGAAGCTGATGCTCGAAATCGGCCTCGACGTTCCGCGCTCCCGTGTCGTGAAGACCCTTGAAGCCGCGCGCGAGACGATCGCCCTCATCGGCGGCGAGTTCCCGGTCATCATCCGTCCGTCGTACACGCTCGGCGGTACCGGCGGTGGCATCGCTTACAATAAAGAAGAATTCGAGCGCATGGCCCAGGCCGGTCTCGACGCCTCGCCTGTCCACGAAGTCCTGATCGAGGAATGCCTCTTGGGCTGGAAGGAATACGAGATGGAAGTGATGCGCGACCACAAGGATCAGTGCGTCATCATCTGCTCGATCGAGAACTTCGACCCGATGGGCGTCCACACGGGCGACTCCATCACCGTCGCTCCCGCCCTCACGCTGACCGACAAGGAATACCAGCTGATGCGCGACGCCTCGTTCGCCGTCATCCGCGCCGTCGGCGTCGAGACCGGTGGTTCGAATATCCAGTTCTCTGTCAACCCGGCCAACGGTCGCATGATCGTCATCGAGATGAATCCGCGCGTGTCGCGTTCGTCCGCCCTCGCCTCTAAGGCCACGGGCTTCCCGATCGCGAAGATCGCCGCTAAGCTCGCCGTGGGCTACTCGCTCGACGAGCTGCAGAACGACATCACGAAGTCCACGCCGGCCTGCTTCGAGCCGACCATCGACTACGTCGTCACGAAGATCCCACGCTTCACGTTCGAGAAGTTCGTCGGTGCCGACACGACCCTCACCTCCGCGATGAAGTCCGTCGGCGAGGCGATGGCCATCGGTCGCACGTTCAAGGAATCCTTCCAGAAGGCGCTCCGCTCCCTCGAGATCGGCGCCTGGGGTTTCGGCTGCGGCGGCAAGTTCGGCGATGCGGCCTTCACCGACCTCACCGAAATCCGCGCGCGCCTCGCCCGCCCGAATCCGGAACGTCCGTTCTTCGTCCGCTACGCGATGCTCGCCGGCTTGACCGAGAAGGAAATTTTCGACCTCTCCAAGATCGACCCGTGGTTCCTGCGCCAGCTGCGCGGCATCGTCGACATCGAGCTCGCCCTCAAGGCCGCCGGCAAGTCCGTCGGTACCGACCTGCTCCGCCAGGCCAAGGAAGCGGGCTTCGCTGATCGTCAGATCGCTCATGCAACCGGGATCCCGCCTGCCACGGTCTACTCGCAACGTAACGCCGCCGGCATCAAGACGGTCTTCCGTCTCGTTGATACCTGCGCCGCGGAGTTTGAATCCTTCACGCCTTACTTCTACTCCACCTACGGCGACGAGTCGGAGGTCCGCCCGTCTCCGAAGAAGAAGGTGATGATTCTCGGCGGCGGTCCGAACCGTATCGGTCAGGGCATCGAGTTCGACTACTGCTGCGTCCACGCCTCCTACGCGCTCCGCGCCGCCGGCTACGAGACGGTGATGGTGAACTCTAATCCCGAGACGGTCTCGACTGACTACGATACTTCCGACCGCCTTTACTTCGAGCCGCTCACGCTCGAGGACATTCTGGAGATCTACCGCACCGAGCAGTGTATTGGCGCCATCGTTCAGTTTGGTGGCCAAACCCCGCTCAATCTCGCCGCGGACCTGGAAGCCGCCGGCGTCACGGTCGTCGGCACCTCGCCCGCCAGCATCGCCCTCGCCGAGGATCGCCAGCAGTTTAAGGACATCCTCATCGAGCTCGGCATCCGCCAGCCGGTTAACAAGACCGCTCTCTCGGCCGAAGAAGCCTACCTGGCCGCCGAAGAAATCGG
>JBIILC010000097.1:0-4891 GCA_044232865.1 Opitutales bacterium
TGGCAGGCCGATTCGCCCGAAGAACGTAAAGGCCCGCCCTTGAGCCCCGCCCACGTGTCAGTATAGTCGGAATCATGCGACCCCTGCTGACCGTGCTGCTGGCCCTTTGCGCCACTCTTCCCTGCTTTGCCCAGCGCGCCAAGCCGAACGTGGTCATCATGCTGGTCGACGATCTCGGCAGCGGCGACGTGAGCTGCCTCTTTCGTGATACCGTAAAGACCCCGAACATCGACCGCCTCGCCCAGCAAGGCGTGAAGTTCACCTCGGGCTATTCGACCGCCCCGCTCTGCGGTCCCTCACGCGCTGGCTTCCTCAGCGGCCGCTACCAACAGCGCTTCGGCTTCAACGGTAACCGCGACGGCATCCCGACGAACATCCCGCTCCTGCCCGGCCTTCTGAAATCGGCTGGCTACCGGACGGCCCTCTTCGGGAAATGGCATAGCACGGGCCCCATGCCCCACGAACGCGGCTGCTTTGATGAGACGCTGGTCTCGGCCACCTCCAGCCCTTTCATCGACTACTTCCACCCCAAGCTGGCACGTAACGGCAAGGTAGAGGTCTTCCAGGAATACAGCACCGACCTCTTCGCCCGCGAGGCGACCGAATTCATTCGACGTAACACCGACAAGCCCTTCGCGTTAACGGTGACGTTCAATGCGCCGCACATCCTGCGCACCACGAAGGATGCGATAATTCATCAGAAGGACTTCGAAACGGGACAGGCCGCGGGCAAGGTCGTCGATATCCCGAAAGTCTTCACGGCCCGCCCAGGTGAAGCCGCCCGCTACGCCGCCCAATTTCCCGGCGACACCGCCCGCGCCGACACGGTCGCGACGATTGTGGCCTTGGACGAAGCGGTCGGACGGATCCTCGATCAGCTGAAAGCCTCCGGACTCGAGCAGGACACTCTGGTCTTCTTCTTTGGCGATAACGGCGGCCATCCCGAGGTCCGCAGCGAGAATACGCCCCTAAGGGACTATAAATGGAATCTCTTCGAAGGCGGCATCCGTGTGCCCTTCCTCGCGCGCTACCCAGCCAAGTGGGCGGCCGGCCGCGACTTCACCCACCCCGTGAGCTCGCTCGACATCTTACCGACCTGTCTGGCGGCGGCTGGTGTGCCAGCTCCAGCCGGACTCGACGGCGTCGACCTGACGCCCTTCCTCCGCGGCGAAAAGCCAGAGGCCCCGCATGACCACCTCTACTTCTCGATCGCCAAGCAAGCGGCCGTGCGCGCGGGTAAATGGAAATATGTCCGCGATCAGCAAGGAGGTCAGCACCTCTTCGACGTTGAAGCCGATGTCGGTGAAACCAAGAACCTCGCCGCATCCGAACCGGCCCGCCTCAAGGAGCTCGCGGACCGCTGGGAAGCCTGGAACCTGAAGGTGCGCGCCGAAGCGAAGTGACTCAGCGCTTACGGTACACCTCGAGACGGCAATCGTAGCCGCCGAGGTCGACGGTGCGGCTGGATTCCAGACGCAGGGTCGGGTCGACGGACGAGAGGCGCAGCGGGTTGATAAAGACGAGTCGGCCGTTCGGACGCAGGACTTCCGAGGCGATCTTAAAGAGGTCGGTGAACAGTCCGTGCATGTTCGGCACGCGCACGCGACGGCCGAGCGGCGGATTCGAGATAACGAGCGAGACCTTACCTCGGTCGAGCTCGGGGATGCGGATGATGTCGCGGAAGTCGGCCGTGTGGAACGCGGCCTTGGTGCCAGGCAGCTTGGCGGCCTTGAAGTTAGCCTCGGCAATCGCGATCGCGGCCGGGTCGATATCAGTGCCGACGATCTGCCCTACCCCGCCGGCCAGCGCCGACTCGATGAGCTCCAGACCGGAACCGCAGAACGGATCCCAGACGATTTCCTTGTCCTGTCGGCCGGCGACGCGCACGAGACAGGCCGCGAGCGGCGGGTGCGAGGCAGCATTGACGGCGTCGGTACGGTAATAGAGACGGGGGTTCGGTGAGATGCGCGGACGCAGCTCGACCAAAGCGCGGAGTTCGTCGAAATGCACGTCGACGGACCAAGGGGATTCGCGGGCGTCGTTGAGGACGCGCGGATTCAACTCGAAGGCCTTCTTCGCAACCTTGGCGACGGCGTCGTCATGATTCCCTTCGGACACCATGCTGAGTCGATAGCGGGCCGCGCCCTGCGTGAGCGCCAGCATGAGTTTCTCGGTGAGTGGCGAAGCGATGGCCTTGGCGAGCACCTCGAGTGCTTCGGCCGAACCGGGTTCACGGATAAAGGCGAGGGAGAAAGCGGCGGTATCGAAGCAGCGCAGCTGGTAGAGTTCGGCGAGCGTGAAGGCGTCCTTAGGCTCGACGACTACGAAACATCCACGGACTTCGACCACGCGAAACTTACCGCCGCGGCCTTCGTCTTCGCGTACCTCGTCGGCGACGATGGACTCGAGTCCTTTACGACAGCGCAAGTGCAGGCGCAGGCCGGGCTGCTTCGGCACGATGGCGTCAAGGCGCACGACGCTCGGACCGCCCTGGCGGGCCACGCTCGCGCGGACCTTCTGTTCGTCGATGAGCTTCTCACCAGATCCCGCGACCGCCTTGAGCGTCGCGGCGCCACCAATCTTCTCGAGGGCGGAAGCGACCTTCTTCTTCTCGCGGTCGACGTCGGTGGACTTAAGAATATCAATCAGCTTACGCTCTGACTCTTCGTCGCCGCCGAGCTTCGGGATGGCGGCAGTGGCGTAGCGACGGATCTTCTCGGAAGGGTCCTGCAGGAGGCTGATCATCCAAGCCTTCACCGCGGCCTTCATCTCCGGGTTACGGGAGGTCGTGAAGACCACGCCCACCGCGCGGACGAGGGCTACCTGCTGGTTACGCTCCTTGGGGCCGAGCTGGTTGAATTTGGGGACCTCGACGTTCCAGAGCTGGGCTGCCGGCAACTCGCGCAACTGTCGGTAAAGGTCGTTGTCGGCTTTCATGGCTTGGGTAGTCGGGCGGGCGGGCGGCAAAGTCAAGGGAGACGCAGGCGGACGGCCCAAGCCTGACCGCGGGCTGTGCCAGCATCCGCGTGTCGCACTTTGGGCTTTTTCCTAACAAAATTAACCAAAAGCGGACGCGCGATTGTCGGCCCGCGAAGTTGGCACGAAAACCCGTCTCCGCCCCCGTCCGGACAATCGACAAGTTGCCTTTGACAGGGGGGGATTATTGCTCACTAGATTTAGGCGTCTTGCGGTCTCCGCCAAGGCCCCCGGCGGCTCAGCCGCCAGCCCATCCGACCACTTTTGCCCACACCAGAAATGAAGAATCCCGGACTTCCCGAAAAACAGGGTCTTTACGACCCCCAGTTTGAGCATGACGCCTGCGGCGTCGGCTTCGTTTGCCAGATGAAAGGCAAACGTTCGCATGATATCATCCAGCAGGCTCTGACCATCCTGGTGAACCTCGATCACCGAGGCGCCTGCGGTTGCGAGGTCAACACCGGTGACGGCGCGGGCATCCTGCTCCAGCTCCCCCACGGGTTCTTCGCGAAGAACGGCCCAGCCAACCTCCCCAAACCCGGTCACTACGGCGTGGGCATGCTCTACGTCTCCCCGGACGCCAAGATCCGCGCGGCCACCGAAGCCACCTTCACCGACCTCGCCAAGGCCCAGGGTCTTTCGATCCTCGGCTGGCGCACCGTGCCCGTCGACAATGCCTCCCTCGGCCAGACCGCCATCGCCAGCGAACCGGTCGTCCGCCAAGCTTTCCTCGGTCGCCCGGACGATTGCGCCACAGACCAAGACTTCGAGCGCAAGCTCTTCATCCTGAGCAAGCAGGCTCACCACCAGATCCGCGGCGCCGGCAAGGACGAGTTCTACTACGCCAGCTCCCTCTCCTGCCGCACCATCATCTACAAGGGCATGCTCATGCCCGAACAGGTCGGTAAGTACTTCACCGACCTCGCCGACAAGTCGATGGACACCGCCCTCGCGCTCGTCCACTCGCGTTTCTCGACCAACACCTTCCCGAGCTGGGAACGTGCGCACCCGTATCACTACATCGCCCACAACGGCGAAATCAACACGCTCAACGGCAACGTCAACTGGATGAAGGCCCGCGAGCCGCTCCTGGCTAGCCCGCTCTTCGGCAAGGAACTCCCGAAGATTCTCCCGATCGTGAACCCCAACGGTTCCGACTCCGCCAAGTTCGATAACGTCCTTGAGCTGGTCGTCATGGGCGGCCGCTCGCTGCCTGAGGCGATGATGATGATGATTCCGGAGCCGTGGAACGGCCACGAATCCATGAGCGCCGAGAAGAAAGCGTTCTACGAATACAACTCTTGCCTCATGGAGCCGTGGGACGGCCCCGCCTCCGTCGTCTTCACCGACGGCACGATGATCGGCGCCACTCTCGACCGTAACGGTCTCCGCCCGTCCCGCTACTACGTGACCAAGGATGACTTCGTCATCATGGGCTCCGAAGCCGGCGTGCTCCCGATCGACCCCGCCAACATCGCCTCCAAGGGCCGCCTGCAGCCGGGCCGCATGTTCCTCGTGAACATGGAAGAAGGTCGCATCGTCGCCGACGAGGAGATCAAGCAGAAGATTGCCTCCCAGAAGCCCTACCGCGAGTGGCTCGATAAGAATCTCATCAAGCTCGCCGATATCGCCGATGGTCCGGCCATCCAGTCCCCGGCCCACAGCAACACCGTCCAGCGCCAGCTCGCCTTCGGTTACACCTTCGAAGACCAGCGCAAGCTGCTCGTCCCGATGGCCAAGGATGGCGTCGAAGCCATGGGCTCGATGGGCACCGACATCCCGCTCGCCGTACTGTCGAACAAGTCGAAGCTCCTCTACGACTACTTCAAGCAGCTCTTCGCGCAGGTGACCAACCCGCCGATCGACTGTATCCGCGAAGAGATCGTCACCTCCTCTGTCACCACGATCGGCCCTG
>JBIILC010000098.1:0-4881 GCA_044232865.1 Opitutales bacterium
CAACCGGTCAAGGCGGGGCAACCCGAGGCCCCGATGCAACCGCCTACCTCGATTCCCCTGAAGAAGCTCCAGATTCGCGCCTATGATTGTAAATTGACCGCCCAGAAGGTGAAGCGGGCGCTGCTGAAGCTGGTGGAGACCTCCCCGGCCTTCAATGAGTCGTGGATCAACGGGGAATTCGACATCGGCTCCCGGATCGGCGGGATGAACCAGTTCGGGGATATCATCGTCCGCCACCGAACGGTGCTGCGCGGAAAGCATGAGCTGACGATCGAGCACCGGGCAGGCGATGAGCTCCTGGCCAAGGAGATCGAGGCGGCCTACGGCAAGGACCTGACGCCCAAGGCCCCGCGGATGATCAAGGGCAAGAAGCGCCCTCACGGGATGGCCTACTTCTTCGAGACGATCCGGGGCGCGTCGCTGATTAAGAACCACGTGATCATCACCGACGCGGTCATCGAGGAAGCGCATGACCTGAATTTTGACGATTACCGCGAAGCCCGCAGTAAGCTGGATTTCCTCGGCATGGTCCCCCGGCTCGGCGCCCTGCACAGCAACCTGGATGTCCGTGTCCAGCGGGCTTACAAGGAGGCCAATCAGCTATACGCCTGCCCGAAGGTCTGTCTCTACCAAGGCAAGAAACTCGCCCTGCCCCATCGGATGGTGGCTATCTCAGTGAAGCATGACTTCATCCTCACCCTGCATTTCGCGAAGCTGCCCGGATTCAAGATTTTGGTGGGATGGGTGGAGGAGAGGGCGTTCTAGCCGGCGGAGCCGGCTAGAACGGGAGGACCGGAGGGCCCGAGAGAGCTGACACCGGGTTCCTGCGGCCGAGGGCTGAACGGCTGACTCCCGAGAGGCTGACAACTGTGGCCGTCACCCGGAATGAGTTATACCCTCAGCATTAATCCCGGTCTCCGGTTTCCCCTTGAGCGGCTATTTCCAACCGCCAACCGCTAACCGCCACCACCTACCTACTATTCATTAGTGTCATTATACTGCTTCGGGTTTGCCAGGTTTTCGGGTTTGGGCAGGATGGGTTCATGAGCGACAACCAACCAGAAGAGACGGAGGTTTTAATCTTCATCGCGATTAATCCAGACAACGGAGATACCCACGGGGTCGGCACTGTTGACGGTAAGATCCTGCGATTCGGCGCGATTGCCAACGAGCACATGCAGGGATTCGAAACCCGCGAGGAAGCCGAAGCTGCGCTTAGGGGCTACGGCGTGCCCGGACACATCGTCCCACTGGTCCTCCGCCCTGCCGACGGCAGCTACCCGCCCGGCTGGCCTACTTAATATCAAAAGAATAAGCCATCCTACCCACTATGTCCAACGACCCTGAAAAAGAAGCTATCCGTATCTTCGGCATCGCCTATGGTATCGCCAAGAAAGCCCATGCCGGAGTGTTTCGCCGACTACCCGACGCCCGCCCCTACTTCGAACACGTGAAGGACGTGGCAGCCTTCTTCCCAGACTGGGAAACCAAGACGGTCGCGATCCTTCATGATACGATTGAGGATTCTGATTTCACCAAAGATGACCTGATCCACGCAGAGATCCCAAATCACATCGTCGACGCCGTGGTCGCGATGTCGAAACCAGAGAAGACAGCCCAAGAAGAAGCCGACGAAGAACACGATCCGGCGCTCAAGCGGGAAAAATACCTCGAATACGTAAGGCTGACGGTCCGCAAAAACCCTTTGGCCAAAAAGGTGAAGATTGCCGACAACTACGTGAACATGCGCGACCTAATCGCAAGCGGAACAGTCAATGATGAAGACCGCAAGCAACTTAACAAGTACGCTGAGTCTATCAAGATCCTGACGGAAGACTGATTCAGGACGGACGCGTCGCCGACGCGTCCCTACCCGAGGCAAAAGTGATGGGTGGCTTGCATGTTTAGAGAATTGGATACCTTGAATACATGCTCAGCATTGTCCAAGCGGCCAGGGTGGTCACGGGATCAATCCTGATCATCGCGGGCTTGATCGCCATTCCCCTGCCCCTGACGCCGGGGCTGCCGCTCATCATTATCGGGCTGGCCTTCGGCTTTTCCTGGCATCCGAAAGGGCTGAGGTTGTTGCGGGTTTGTAGGGTGAAGTGGGGGAGGATTTTTCGGAAGAAAAATAGCTAGAGGACGCGAGGACCAGAGGGCCCGAGGAAAAGAGAGAGGCAGTGCAAAGGTGGGCGCGACGGAGCGCGAGAGGACATGCCGGCATGGGGACAAGGGGACACGGGGCGGAAACGAGGACACGAGGACCGGAGGACTCGAGGGCCGGAAAGAGATGGCACCCGGGTTCCGGCGGCTGAGGGCTGAACGGCTGACACCCGAGAGGCTGACCACCGTGGCCGTCACCCGTCACCTTAGCATCGGGTATTAGCGGTTAGCGGTTGGCGGCTAGGAACACAGAGAGCAGCGGCCGGCCAAGGATGGCCAGCCCTACCCGAGACAACTAAGACAGCACGTGGTGCTGTCCCTACCTCAAGACAGCGCGACATGGGGTCAGACACGTTCAGAATGCCGAACGAAGTCAGACCCCGTCGCGTCAGCCCCAGGGGTTAAGTTTGAGTTTTTCAATCTGGGCACCGGGCAGTCCGAGCAGACATTCGCCGATTTTGAGTCGGCTGAGATCGGTGGCGAGCTGGCTCGCAGGCGTGGCGAGAGGCTGGCCGAAATGATTGAGCGGCATGGGTCGGTCGCCGGAGATCTGTCGCGAGGGATCGGTCGAGAGCAGCGCCTGCGACATGATCTTGAGACAACGTTTGAAGAAGTGGTAAAAGCACACGTGGGTGCTGAAGAGCGCGAAGAGATCATCATCGAGCGCGCTGGGCGATTGGCAGGTGACGATGAGGGTGAAGCCATTCTTGACGGCTTCGCGCAGGAGCGGACCGAAGGTGGACAGCGCCGAAGACTGGTGCGAGATGTCGATGACGAGGAAACGTCGGGCGGAGCGGTCGGGCGGATTCTTGAGTAGCTCGACATACAGGGCGCGCATGAGGAGATCGGCCATGGCATCACGACCAGAGCGTTCACAAGCGAGGGTCGCGATAGCGGACGAGCCGAGGAGATTCGGGGCCGGCGAAGGGGCGTTGGGACTAGAGATACCAAACGTCTCTTCACCATAGACCTCGCGACGGAGGCCTTTGATCTTGGCGCCGATGACGTCGGCGTAATCGATGACGAGCACCTGGGCGCCGGAAGCGGCGAGACCCGGGACGATGGCCTCGCGCAGGAGATGCGATTTACCGGCACCCGGAGCACCCGAGATGAGCACATGCCCGCCCTCGATCACCTGTTGGGTGTGATGAGGGGTCCAGAGGGCGAGATGCATTGGGGCAGATACAGGTGCAAAGGTGCAAAAGTGCAAAGGTGAAAGAGACACACGAGTTGACCGGTTGATCAGTTGGCCGGTTGGCCAGACCACCACTAGCTGGCAAGTTGACACGGGGACAAGGGAGGCAAAGCGGCGGAGCCGCCCCATACACTAGTTGATCAGTTGACCAGTGGGCCGGTTGGCAAGAGCGCGGCGGAGCCGCGAGGGGGCAAGCTGGCACGGTGACAAGTGGGCACGGGCACACACTAGAGGCTCGGAGGCTCAGAGGCTTGGTTGAACAGAAAAACTGCCACGATTCATGGTGACGGGTGACGGGCACGGGCATCGGGAATTCAGGAGTCGGCATTTCGGCCATCGGGAGCTGGCACCCAGGTTCCAGCGGCTGATGGCTGAACGGCTGACTCCCGAGAGGCTGACCACAGTGGCCGTCACCCGTCACCCGGAATGTGGTATCGTCTGGCACAAAAAAGCCTCCTGTTACGGAGGCTGTTGGTTCGCAGCATGTCACCATGCCAGCAGATCCCCACGCGTCGGCTTATTTAGCCGTCGCGTTATAGATCTTTAGATCGTCGAACTGGCCGGTGTGACCAGGAGTCTGGCCGGCGACGCCGAATTCGAAGCGGGATTTGGTGGCGTGGGCGATACCTGAGGACTTGAGGTAGCCGACGGCCTTGCCGTCGAGGACGACGCGAATCTGGTCGTCGACGATCTCCACGACGAGGGTCTGCCATTCGCCCGGTTTGACGTCGGCGGGGAACGAAGCGGAGCGACCGACGATGAGTTTCTGGCCTTCGGCCTTGCGGGCGGGATCCTGGAGCATGGCGCGGATCTCGTTCTTCATGCCACCGTCGCGCTCGTCGATGATCACGACGGAACCCTTCTTGGTCTTGGCGTCATAGCGGACCTGGGCGCGACAGATATGGCCGTAATGGGCGGCGGTGTATTTACGGTCGTCGAGTTCGACGTCCACCATCGAGGCGCCGTCGAGCTTGATACGGACTTCGACGATGGAATCCTTGGTCGGGAGTTCGAGGCCGTGGACGGCAGCGTGGCCCTTGATGACGCCCTTGCCGTCCTTGGTGGGCTCGTCCTTCAGGCGGGTCTGCACGCCCTGGAGGGCGCCTTCGGCGACGGAGAAGGTCGGGACGACCTTGACCCAGCGCTTATCGGGGGCGCCCGAGAAATCATCGGCGAAGAGCAGCTCGCCCTTCTTGGCGATAGATTCGGTGGGGATGGTCGGAGCAGCGAAAGCTGCGGCGGCGAGGAGGAGAGGGAGGAGGGAGCGCATGGGGAGAGGCAGAATACAGGTGCAAAGGTGCAAAAGTGCAAAGGTGAAAGCGTGAGACTGCGTTTCGGGTTTCGGGTGGCGGCCTCAGGTGACAGGTGGCGGGGAAGGTAGGGACGTGATTGCCATCACGTCCGTTCGCGGACGGACATGGGTGAACATGAATCTAGCTAAGCACCGGTGACTTCGAGCATACGGGCTCGAACGGCGGCGATGGCAATCACCGCCCTACCCAGCGCGGCGGAGCCGCGAGGTG
>JBIILC010000037.1:0-16734 GCA_044232865.1 Opitutales bacterium
CTCGGCGAGCACGGCCAGAAGATTGGTCCGCTCGCCGAGCGTCTCCTCGCCGATTCGAATCGCAATGTGCGTCGCGAGGCGGTGAACGCCCTGCGCCACCTCGGCGCTTGGTCGCCGCATTTCGAGGCGCTCGCCGCGCTTTCCATGGATGCTGACGCCGAAGTCCGCGCCGCCGCGATCAAAACCCTCGGCGAGGCATCCGCCAAGCATTCTGCTGCTCTCGGCGTGATGATGCGTTTCGCTGGGCCTTCTCTCGACGCTCCCACCGCCCCTGATCGTCGCGGTAAGCCCATCAAGGCTGGCGTCGCTTATGAGCGTGATTTCGAGCGTTTCCTCGTGCGCATGTACCTCGAGCGTCAACCCGAGGCCGTTGCGACATTCCTTGCTTCGCAGGAAGCAAAGTCCCTTCCTGCCGAAGGACGCATGTTCGCCGCGCTCGCGCTCGACCCCAAGGTTGGCGCCCCGCTCGTCGCCGAACTCGTCGGCCAGCTCAACCGCGTGCCCGGCCCGGATGAACTCTTTGCCGTCGCTAAGACGCTCGACCAGCCCGCCAGCGTGTCGGTCCTGCGCAAACTCCTGGCCGATGTGGCCATCCGCAATCGCGTCGTGGAGCTTCTGCTTGTCACTCGCACCGACCTCGATCCCGCCAAAGTCGGCCCCGTCGTGACCGAGGCTGCCAAGGCCTTGCTCGCCCAAGGCGTCGCCGAGCGCGCCCTGGCCGCCCAGCTCATCGGCGGCTTCCAACTCCTAGCGCTCGAAGACGACCTGCTCGCCTTGGTCGGACGCGAGGAGTCTCGTCGCGATGCGCTCATCAGCCTGCAGCAGTTACGCATGACGAAGCCAGATGCCGTCGCCGCACTCGTCGGAACGTCGCCAGCAGAGGTTTCAAATCTCGCGCTACGCGCCCTGGTCGCCTCCCGCGCGCCGCAGGCCTCCGCGCTCGCAATGAAACTCTACCCGACGCTCTCCGTGAACGACCGCAAGGTCGTGCTCGATGGTATCAGTGGTACCAAGGCCGGCGCTAAGGCCATCGCCGTTGGGCTGGCCGACAAGACCGTCGCCGTCGCCGACATCGAGACCCCGGTCGCCGAGAAGCTGGCCATCGCCTTGGGCGACAGCCCTGAGCTCGCGGTCATCTCCGCCCAGCTCGGCGGTGTCTTCCGTAGCGTGCTGACCCTCGACGGCTCCAATGACGCCGTCGCCAAGTCCGGCCTCGTCCTCAAGGGCGCCTTCACGGTGGAGACTTGGGTTCGTCTCGACGGTAAAATCGACAACAACGACAGCCTCCTCGGCGGGGGTGGTAAGTTGGACCTTAACTTCGCGGGCGGTATTTTCCGCGCCTATATGGGCGCGGAGATTCGCGACGCGGTGGTCTCAGCCAAGCCGACCTCGGTCGGCATCTGGACGCATATCGCCCTGACTCGTGACGCCGCCGGCGTCCTGCGTACCTATCAAGACGGTGAACTCACAGGGACTTCAAAGTCGGCCCAACCTCACGACCTGCCTGGCCTGACCATCGGCTGGTCTTCGCCGGGCGCTGGGACGCAGGGTGCTTTCGCTGAATACCGGATCTGGAACGTAGAGCGCAAGCCGGCTGAGGTCCGTACGAACATGACCCGCACCTACGCCGGCGAGAAGCTGCCAGGTTCGCTTGTCTTCGCTTCAGCCAGCGGCGACGCCATCTGGGGTAAGCTCGGCAAGGGTGCCAAGATCGTGCGCACCACCGACGCGCCTCCGCTCCTTAATTCTGAGCAGTTCGCCGCGGTCGAGCAGAAGACGGCCCGCTTCACGGCGCTATCGGCTAAGGCCGGCGACGCCGCCAAGGGCAAGACTCTCGTCGCGCTCTGCCAGGCCTGCCACGTGATCAACGGCCAAGGCGGCCAGCTCGGACCCAACCTCTCTGGCGCTGGCGCGATGGGGATGGAAGCGGTCATTCGCAATATCATCGAGCCCAATGCCGCCATCGAGGCCGCTTACCGAATCTTCCAGGTGAAGCTCAAGGCCGGTGAGGTCATCGAGGCGTTCTACGTTTCCGAAGACGCCACCGCTTACGTGATTCGGCAGGCCGGTGGCGCCGACCGCCGCATTCCGAAGGCCGAAGTCTCGTCCGCAAAATACCTGCGCCGTTCGCTGATGCCGGAAGGCTTGCTTGACGGCTTCACGGACGAACAGGTCACGGACCTCTTCACCTACCTCAAGACGCTGAAGTAGGCTTCAGGGATAGGGCTAGGGCCGGGGCTAGGGCTAGGTGATGCCAGAGTGAGAGCGGGGCGGGGTTTATCCCGTCGCCTGATCTAGCCCTGCCCCTGTCCCTGCCCCTAGCCCTATCAGGCCTTCTTCGCTTGCCGAGGGGGCGTAGGGGCTTACGGCTTGAGGCATGTCCGTCTGGTTCAATCCTGCCCGTGAAATCGACGCCCTGCTACGCAAGGCGGCCGTTTCCGTTCCTGGCCTCGAAGCCGACTTCAATCCGGAGTTGAAGCCGTCGGATCCCCGCCACGCCGACTTCCAGGCTAATGGCATCCTCGCCGCCGCGAAGAAGGCCAAGGCCAACCCGCGCGCCCTCGCCACCGCGCTCGTCGAAGCAGTCCGCGCTCAAGGCGGGCTCGATGACACAATCGTCCAGATGGAAGTCGCTGGTCCGGGCTTCATCAATTTCAAGCTCACGCCCGCCGCCCTCGGCGCCTGGCTCCGCGAGTATCGCGATGAATCTAAGTGGCGCGCCGGCGCGGCCCGCCTGATGGGCGGCCGCAAGGTCGTCATCGACTATCCTTCGCCGAACACCGCTAAGCAGATGCACGTCGGCCACCTGCGCCCGATCGTCATCGGCGAGGCCGTCGCCCGCCTGATCGAGTTCTGTGGAGCTGACCTTGTCCGCGATAACCACATCGGCGACTGGGGCACGAACTTCGGTATCCTCATTCTCGCCATCCGTCGCGCGGGTTTCCAGCTCGACGCCAAGAGCCCGAACGCGCTCGAAGACCTTGAGCGTCTTTACAAAGAGGGTAGTGTCGCGACCAAGGCCGACCCTGCGCTCATGGACGCCGCACGCGCCGAGCTCGCGAAGCTCCAGTCCGGCGACCCCGCCAACACCGCCCTCTGGAAGGAGATCGTCGAGGTCTCCAACGTCGCCTGCCAGCGCATCTACGACCAGTTCGGATTGAAGACCGACGTCATCCTTGGCGAATCCTTCTACCGCGACAAGGTCGACCAAGTCTACGCCGAGCTGGCTAAGTACAAGCTGGCCGAGGAGAGCGAAGGCGCCCTCGTGGTCTGGCATGACGAGGAGCCGCGCTTCTCGCGCGACGCCGAGACCAAGATGCCTTTCATTGTCCGCAAGAAGGACGGCTCCTCCAACTACGCTTCGACCGACCTCGCCACACTTCTTTACCGCGCCGAGCACTTCAAGGCCGACGAAATCGTCTACGTCACCGACGGCCGCCAGCAGGACCACTTCCATCAGCTCTTCGTGACCGGTGGCAAGTGGTTCAAGGCTTCCGATCGCAAACTGCCTCGTCTCCGCCACGTCTGGTTCGGCACGATCCTCGGCGAGGACGGCAAGGCCATTAAGACTAAGTCTGGCGACCCTGTCCGCCTCCAGGCGCTCATCGATGAGGCCACGCTGCGCGCCTTTGATGCCGTCACGAGCAAGAGCCCGGAACTGCCGGAAGCGGAGCGTCGAGAAATCGGCAAGGCTATCGGCGTCGCCGCCATGCGCTACGCAGACCTGTCGTCGAACCGAACGATGGATTACACTTTTTCGTGGGACAAGTTGCTGGCCTTCGAAGGCAACACCGCGCCGTACCTCATGTACGCCGTCGTCCGCGTCCGCTCGATCTTCCGCAAAAGCTGCCTCGCCGTGGGGCAGGGCGAAGAAGGCGCGACCGATCCGGAAACCCCGGCCGAGATCGCGCTCGCCCGCAAGCTGCTGGCGTTCACCGCCGCGCTCGACCAGGCGCTCGAAGAACTCCGCCCGCACCATCTCTGCACTTACCTGCATGAGCTCGCCGCCGCTTACGGTACTTTCTATGCCGCCGACAGCGTCATCGTGGACGACCCCGCCGTGAAGGCCCGCCGTCTCATGCTTTGTTCGCGCACCTGCGCCGTCATGGAAACTGGCCTCCGTCTCCTCGGCATCGAGCCGGTTGAACGGATGTAAGCGCCGCAAAGCGGCGAGGGGGTAGGCTGGCACGTGGGCACGGGGACATGGGGAGTTAACTCCTTGCCCCCTTGTCACCTTGCCCACGTGCCCCCTCTGCCTTTTCCAAGTAGACCTCCGTCGGGGTGTGGCTAGAAAAGTCATACCCCATGGAGACTCCTGCCCCTAAGTCAGAACGCCTACTTTCGCTCGATGCCCTGCGCGGCTTCGATCTCTTCTGGATCGTCGGCGGACACGGTATCCTTGTCGCGCTGTTCAAGCTGACCGAGTGGGGCTGGTTGGGTGCGATTGACGCCCAGCTCAAGCACGTCGATTGGAACGGCTTCCAGGCTTACGACCTTATCTTCCCGCTGTTCCTGTTCATGGCCGGCGTCTCCACGCCGTATTCGCTGACCCGTCGCCTGACGGAAGGGGCGCGCGCCGAAGTCATCCGCAAGGTCATCCAGCGCGGCCTCATCCTCGTCCTGCTCGGCATTATCTATAACAACGGCCTCCAGTGGAAGGGACTCGAGAACATGCGCCTCGGGAGCGTGCTCGGCCGCATCGGCCTCGCGGGCATGTTCGCCCAGCTTATCTTCGCTTTCAACTTCGAGACGCCTAAGCGTCTCTGGTATTGGCTCGCGGGTATCCTGCTCGGCTATTGGGCGATGCTGTCGTTTGGCCATGCGCCGGGTTTCGCGCCAGGCGACCTCACGATGGAAGGCAACTTCGCCAGCACCGTCGACCGGCTGCTCCTGCCTGGTAAACTCCATAAAGGCATCCACGATCCGGAAGGCCTGCTCGCGATAATCCCTGCGATCGGCAACGCCTTACTCGGTATCTTGGCGGGACTCTGGCTCCGCCGCTCCGCGGAAGAGGTCTCGGGAGACCGTAAGGCCGCCGGGCTGGCCATCGCCGGTGTCGTGCTGCTCGCTGTCGGCGGACTCTGGAGCTTCGTCTTCCCCTTGAACAAGAACCTTTGGACCAGCTCGTTCGTCCTCTGGACCTGCGGTTGGTCGAGTCTGCTGTTGGCTTCTTTCTATTGGCTCATTGACGTCCGCGGCTGGCTGAAGGCCTTCGGCGCCTTCTTCGCCGTCATCGGCATGAACTCCGTGCTCATCTACATGTCGGCGAAGTTCATCAACTTCGACTTCACCGGACAGGCCCTGTTCGGAGGTCTTGCGCGTGCTTTCCCTCCAGCGTTGGCCTCTGTGGTACTCGCCACCGGTATCTTTGCGGTGAAGTGGGCGCTGTTCTGGTTCCTCAAGCGCCAGAAGATTTTCCTCAAGGTGTAGGGCAGGGCGGGTCTTCGCTTGTCTTCCCCTTGCTCGTGCGGACGCTGTTGGGATGTCCGAACCAAAGCTGAAGATCACCCGGGGCGACATCATCGCCCGAGGGGTCCTCTGCCATTGCCCTAATTGCGGTAAGCGCGGCCTCCTCGCCTCGTGGTTCCGCCTGGGCAAGGCTTGCCGCTCGTGCGGCATGGACCTCGCGCGTTCGGCCGGCATCTATTCCGGCACGACCTCGATCGGCTATGTCGCCTCCATTGTCTTCGTCATTGTCCCAGTCTGCTTCCTCGTGGTCTTCAAGGTCCTGTCCGTGCCCGCTGGCGTGCTGCTCGGCATCTTCGGCTCCTTCGGCTTCATCGTCCTGGTTTACCCCGTCATGCTCTGCTGGATGGTCATGGCCTACCACGTGGCCATGCCGGGCGAACTGCCCTCCAACGGCGGTCGTGAAGGTCGGGACGACTGACCGCTAAGGGTCTTGACTTACATCTTCATATCTAGATAAGAAGATACTTAGGATGTCCCGCTCACTGCTCATCGATGCGCTCCGCAGTCCCGTGCGACCCACCGTGTCGGTGGAGTTCTTTCCGCCCAAGGATGCGGAGGGTGGGGCGCGCATGCTCAAGGTCGCCGCAACCCTGAAGCCGCTAGGTATCGATTTCGCCTCCTTGACCTACGGGGCTGGTGGTACTTCCCGCGACACCACGATCACCTATGGCGCGGAGCTCGTGAAGATGGGCATCCCCCTGATCGGGCACCTGACCTGTGTCGGCCATTCTCGCACCGAGCTCGCCGGCATCATCAGCCAATATGACAAGGCAGGGTTCTCTGGTATCCTCGCCCTGCGAGGCGATCCGCCTAAAGGGCAGCAGGAATTCATCGCGCATCCGGAGGGCTTTGCGCATGCGCAGGGACTCGTCCGCCAGATCGCCGCGGAGCAGCCTGGCCGTTTCGCTATTGGCGTCGCTGGTTTTCCGGAGCGCCATCCGGACGCCCTGGATGACCTGTCGGATATCCGCTTCCTCGCGGGCAAGGTCGCCGCGGGCGCAGACTTCGTGACCACACAGCTCTTTCTGGATAACGAGGATTACTTCCGCTTCGTGGCCCGGGCCCGGGCGGCGGGCGTGTCCGTTCCAATCCTGCCGGGCATCATGCCGGTGCTCTCGCTCAAGCAGGCGCGTAATTTCTGCGGCTTCTGCAAGGCCCGCATCCCTGACGCGCTCGTGCGCGAGCTCGAGGCCTGCGGGCCGGACGAAGAGGCCCAGCGCAAGGTCGGTGTGTCCTGGGCGGTCCGCCAGGCGCGAGGCCTGGTCGCCCGCGGCGCGCCCGGTTATCACGTGTATATTCTTAATAAGGCCGAATCAGCCGTGGAGCTGTTCGCTGCCTTGCGCGATTAAGTCCGCCGTTCCTTCAATAGGTTTGTAAAGAGACTCCGTCGGTCGTGTGATGGGACATGGCCCCACCCCCTGTTTCCTCGGCAACCGGCTGGCAACGTGGCTTCTGGTGCCTGATGGGGACGCAATTTCAGAACGCTTTCAGCGACAACGCGCTCAAGCAGCTGATTATTCTCGTACTCCTGGCCAGTGCCGCCGGCTCCGCGGGGGAGGCTGAGCAGGATCGGATGGTTTCCTTGGTAACGGCCGTCTTCTCCGCACCTTTTATCCTCTTCGCGATGCTGGGGGGCTGGCTGGCAGACCGTAATAGCAAGCAGCGCATGATGGTCTATGTGAAGGCAGCGGAGATGGGCATCATGGCATTCGCCGGGGTCGCCCTGGCGCTCGGAAGCCTGCCGCTCAAGTTGTGTGCCATCTTCCTGATGGGCTGCCATAGCGCCATCTTCGCTCCATCCAAGTATGGCATCCTGCCAGAAATCCTGCCCCACGAGAAGTTATCCTGGGGCAACGGTATCCTTGAGCTACTCACCTTCCTCGGCGTCATCCTCGGTACGGTGGCCGCCGGTATCTTCTCCGACTTCTTCAAAGGCAGCGAGTGGATCGCCGGTCCGATCCTCGTGGTCATCGCCTTCGGCGGCTGGATACTCAGCCGACAAGTCACGCCCGTTCCCGCGGCTGACCCGACCTGCCCGGTCCGCATCAATCCCGTCACCGACCTCTGGCGTCAGCTCCGGATCATGAAGCAGGATCGCGATCTCTGGCGCGCTTGCTGGGGTAACACTGGCTTCTATTTCATCTCGGCTTTGGTGATGATGAACGTCGTGGTCTTTGGAAAGAGCGTCCTAAATCTGACCGGCACCCAGAACAGCATGTTGAATGTATGGTTGGCCCTCGGCATCGGTTTCGGCAGCGTCGTCGCCGGTTACGCTTCGCGCGGCCATATCGAATATCGCCTCGTCCCGATTGGCGCACTCGGCCTGGCCTTGAGCACTGTGCCGATGGGGATGGAGGGCGTCACGGCCGACACGTTCCGCATCTGCATGGCCACCTTGGGTTTCTCGGCCGGCCTGTTCATCGTCCCGGTCGTCTCCGTCATCCAGCACCGTCCTTCACCCGAGAGCAAGGGGGCCGTCCAGGGTGCCGTGAGCAGCCTGAGCTTCATCGGAATCATGGCCGCTGCCGGCGTCCAGTGGGTCTCCCGCGAGACTTTCCATATCTCCTCAGGGCAGGTTTTCTGGGTGTGTGGAGCATCGGCGATCATCTGCGGAGCCTACGCAGCGATATCCCGCGGCAGGTTCATCAAGGCCGAGTAGGCCTCCGCTTCTTAATCTTGGATTAAGTGTGAAGCCGGCAGGCCACATGCCGCTGATGTGCTGAAGGCCTGATTAGATCGTCGCCAGCACGCGCTGCTTGATCTCCGCGACGGGCATCGCGTTGAGCAGGACGGGCGAAAGACGGTTCTCGTTGATCAGCGGGAGTGCCGTGAGGTGTTCGCTGAGAACGAGGTTTCGGTTTGCGGCGACTTCGTCGACGCGGTCCACCGGCGTGAAGCGCGGGGTGGATTTCAGAACCTCTGGGTTGGTACGGATAAGGTCGCCAATGGCCAGTACGACTTCGGCGAAGCGATCGAGTTCGTCCTTGGTGTAGGACTCGGTTGGTTCGATCATCAGGCCGAAGACCTCAGGGAAAGCGACGGTCGGGGCGTGGAAGCCGAAATCGAGGAAGAGTTTACCGACGCGGCCGATGATGCTCGCCCGCGGGATGCCGGAGGCTTCGATGCGTTTGAAGTCTTCTTCCGTGAGCGTGAGGATGAACTCGTGCATGCGCGGCACGCCATCGGCCGCCGCTGGAAGTGAAGGGAAAGACTTACCGAGCTTCGAGAACAGGTAGCGGCTGGAGAGGACGGACATCGCGGACATGCGGCGCACGCCTTCCTTGCCGAGGCGCTGCAGGTAGGTGTACACGCGCACCTTGTGGGCGAAGTTGCCCCAATGACGATGGAAGGAACCGATGCTGTGCTTCGGTTTGACCGGGACGTAGACATCACCCTGCTTGGCGATCTGGAAGCCGGGGAGGAAGTCGACGAGGCGCTCGGAGACGGCCACGATGCCGTCGCCGGGGCCGCCGCCGCCGTGGGGGACGGTCCAGGTCTTGTGCAGGTTGTTATGGACCGCGTCGACGCCGAGGGCGCCGAGGTTCACCCAGCCCGCGATGGCGTTCATGTTGGCGCCGTCCATGTAGACGAGGCCGCCGATGCGGTGGATCTCGGAGGCCATCTTCTGGAAGTCGGTCTCAAAGACGCCGGAGGTGTTTGGGTTGGTGACCATCATGCCCGCGATACGCGGTCCGAATTCGGCGATCTTCGCGGCAAAGTCGGCCTGGTCGACGCGGCCGTCAGGAGCGGACTTCAGCAGCATGATGCCCGAGGGCGAGCCGTCGGGGTTACGCTTGGTCGCGTAGCCGGCAGTAGTCGCTGTGGCAAAGTTCGTGCCGTGGGCCGAGGCCGGAATCAGGATGATGTCACGGTGCTGGCCGTGGTGGCGGTGGTAGGCCTGGAAGAGCTTGAGGCCAACGAGTTCGCCCTGGGCGCCGGCGACGGGCTGGGTGGTCAGGCCGGCGAGTCCGGTGATCTTGCGGAACCATTCCTGCGTCTGCCAGAGGAGTTCGAGGGCGCCCTGCGCGTCTTCGATCGGGGCCTGCGGATGGAGGCCGGTGAAGCCCGGTAGTCCAGCGGCCCAGTCGTTGATGTGCGGGTTATACTTCATCGTGCACGAGCCGAGCGGGAAGCAGCCGGTGTCGGGCGAAACGTTGAGTACGCCGAGCTTCGAGTAGTAAGCCTTGAGTTCGGAGAGCGAGAAGGAGGGTAGACCGACGGCGCCTTGGCGGAGTAGGGCGGCAGGAATCTCGGCGAGCGGCTTCGAGCCGGCGGACTGGCCGTAGAGGCCTTCGAAGAAGGCGATGAGCTTATCCGTATCGGCAGAGGTCTGTAGATCGCTGAAGGAGACCTTGAGCAGCGAGCAATGGCAGGGCGTGCGGCCCGTGATGTCGACGCCCACGTGGAGGCCAGCAGCGCGGCCCTTGGCGATGACAGCGGCGGCGGGCTCGGGGAGCATCAAGCTGAACTCGTTCCAGAAAGCCTGCTTCGCGTAGCAGACCTTCAGGCCCGGGATGTTGTGCAGCTTAGCGGCGGCGCGGTGGGCTTGATCGCGGCCAGCGACGCAGCTGGCGGCCATGCCGGCTTCGCCGCGGGCGAGGATGGACGCACCGGCGATCGTGGCGATGAAC
This sequence comes from Opitutales bacterium, assembly GCA_044232865.1. GTDB lineage: Bacteria > Verrucomicrobiota > Verrucomicrobiia > Opitutales > UBA953 > UBA953. The sequence goes on from JBIILC010000037.1 coordinate 10,101, forward strand.
GCCTGATTGGAGCAGATGTTGGACGTGGCCTTGTCTTTGCGGATGTGCTGCTCGCGGGTGGCCATGACCATCACGATGCAATCGCGACCGGCGTTGTCCTTGGCCTTGCCGACGAAGCGACCCGGAGTCTCGCGGACTTCGTTCTTCTTGTCGGCATTATGGCGGACGGCGAAGAGGCCGAGGCCGGGACCGCCGAAGTTGGCGCCGATGGCGAGGTGCTGGCCTTCGCCGACGAGCATGTCGGCGCCGGCACGTCCGTACTGGGCCGGGGCCTTGAGGCCGCCGGTGGCGAGGAGCATTGGATCAATGACCGCGACGGACTTCACGCCGGCGTCGGCGCAGGCGTTGGTGAGCGCGTCGACGTCCTCGAGCAGGCCGAGGGCGTTGACCTGCGGGAAGATGACGGCGGCGAGCTGCTTGCCGAGGCGCGCGGAGGCGGCGGCGATACCCGCGGCAGTCAGGCGACCGGTGTCTTCATCGGGAGCCAGGAATTCCAGTTTCACCGTCGTGTCCGCGACGTGTGTGCGGAGGACTTCGAGGTCGCCGGGCAGAAGGTTGGCGGCGACGAGCACCGTATTCGCTTCGGCGTCGCCCATGCGGACGGTGCAGACGGCGGCTTCGAAGAGCGCGCTGGCGCGTTCGTAGAGCGAGGAGTTGACGGCTTCGAAGCCGGTCAGCTGCGCGAGCGTGGATTGGTAGATCCAGTGGGTAATCAGCGTGCCCTGGGAGCGCTCCGGCTGGTAGGGCGTGTACGAGGTCGTCAGGTTGCGAATCGAGCAGACGTGGTTGACGATTTCGTTGGTGCGGTAGACCTGGAGGCCGTCGCCGAGGAAGGCGGTCTTGACGGAGTTCTTCTTCGAGAGGGACTCCATGCGATCCGCCAGGGCCTCGTACTCTAGCTCGTCAGGGAGATCCTGGACGCCGGGGAACTTCACCCCGGCGTCGATGTGGGCATACATCTCCGAGAAATCCTTGGCGCCGATGGCGGCGAACATGGCCTGGATATCGGCTTCGGTCGCTGCGATATAATGGCGGGCGAGTTCGCGGGTGATTTTAGACGGGTCGTAGGGCAGCTGGGCCATGGATGTATGAAAGGTTTTGAAGGAGGAAACGGGTCTCGCAATCGCCCACCAAGCGAGGGCGGGGGTATTAGAGAATCACGTTTTCGGCATAAGGTTTGGCAACCCATTCGAGGGCTTGTGAATAAGTCTTAGGACGGTGGTGCGTTGCCAAGGTCGGGCCCATGCCCAAGGTCGATTTATGACCAAGCAGGAACGAGCCGATTACGTGGGGAGAGAGCTTGCGAAGCTCTACCCGGCGACGCCGATCCCGCTGGACCACACGGATGCCTATACGCTCCTGGTCGCGGTGGTACTTTCGGCTCAGTGCACGGATAAGAAGGTCAACGAAATCACCCCAGCACTGTTCGCCGAGGCGGGCACGCCGGCCAAGATGGCGGCGCTGACCGAAGTAAGGGTGCTGACGCTCATTCGCCAGCTGGGGCTCGCCCCGCAGAAATCCAAGGCCCTCGTCGGGTTAGGCAAGATGCTCATGGCCAAGCATGCGGGGCAGGTGCCGCGGACTTTCGAGGAACTAGAGGAGCTCCCGGGCGTCGGCCACAAGACCGCCTCGGTCGTCATGGCCCAAGCCTTCGGCGTGCCCGCCTTTCCGGTGGACACGCATATTCATCGACTCGCCAAGCGCTGGAAGCTCAGTCCCGGGAAGTCCGTCGAGCAGGTCGAGAAAGATCTTAAGCGGCTGTTCCCTGAGGACAGCTGGAATAAGCTTCACCTCCGGATCATCTTCTACGGACGAGAGCATTGCACCGCAAGAGGGTGCGACGGTAAGACGTGTGGGATTTGTGCTGCGCTACGCGCAGGGTAGATGACTGAGTCGATGACAGATGACAGAGGGCTGAATCGATAAAGACAGACGGACTAAGTTAATTTCTGCCTGGGTTCATTCATCGGCGCAGCCCCTTCCCTCTGCCATCTGTCATCGACTCAGTCATCCGCCCTCGATTCAGCGATCCGTCATCTGCCATCGACTCAGCACTCTCCTCTTAAGCCCTGATAAGGGCTTCATGCTTCGCACGAAACTCGTCGCTCCAGGCGGAGGGCTGGTGCGAGATGCCATCCATGCGACAAATCGTGCGTGAGGCCTTGGCGTAAAGGATGGCGTGATCCGGGCTCCGGAACTCGACGTCCACCGTCAGACCAGCGGCGCGGACTTTGCGGACGCTGAGAACTAGTTTCACGTCGCACTCCGGGCGGATGGCGACGAGGTAGTGCAAGTCGATGTCTCGGACTACCACGTAGACATCGGGCGCTACGGCGGGGTCGATGGTGTCTTTGCCCATCAAGGCGATGAACATGACCTTCTGTGCACGTTCCATCATGAGCACATAGTGCGAGTGGTGGAGGATCCCGAGTCCGTCGGTCTGGTCGAACCAGGTCCGGATGGTCACGTGGAAAGTCTTATCAGGCTGGAGTCCATCGGCGGGCATGGGAAAAGGGATGGGGTTAATGCGGACCGGGGCAAGCGAACGCGTTACTTCGTCCGCAGCGTCGCCGCGAGGCGGTCGAGCTCGACCCAGGTGTCCACGGCGGGCTTGAGACCGAGGTCGCGGCGGGCGGCGGAGACGTCGAACCAATGATCCTTGGCGAGTTCGACGGCGACGAAGCGGGTCATGGGCGGTTCGCCTTTGAGGCGGAAGAGCGTCCAAGCGCCTTCGAGCAGGGCGCCGAGCCAGTAGGCCGCGCGTTGGCTGATCCGCTTCGTGATGGGCTTTTCGCCGGCGCCGACGAGCAGGCGGTTGATGAAGACCCAGAGCTTCACGGGCTCGCCTTGCGAGAGGAAGTAGGCTTTTCCGTTAGCGCGACCGGCGAGGAGCGCATCGAGCGCACCGAGGTGCGCATCGGCTGCGGTGTCGACGTGCGTGACGTCGACCTGGTTCTCGCCGTCACCGACGATGCGGAGTTTGCCGGCGCGGGCGCGGGCGAGGACGCGCGGGAAGAGGTGATTATCGCCCGGGCCCCAGATCAAGTGCGGCCGGAGCGCGCAGACCTTAAGCTTATCCGAGGCAGCCTTGAGGGCGACCTCTTCGGCGATGGCCTTGGTCTCCGCGTAGGCGCAGAGCCAGTTGTCACCGTAGGGGAGGGATTCGTCGGCACCGCGGAACGACTCGCCGTTGAAGACGACGCTCGGCGTGCTGGTGTGCACGAGAGCACGGACGCCATGGACCTGGCACGCACCGACAACGTTCGAGGTGCCGGCGATATTGATACGGACGTATTCTTCCCAAGCGCCCCAGACGCCGGCTTTGGCCGCGACGTGGAAGACGTAGTCGCAGTCTTTCACCGCCGCATCGACCGTCGTGCGGTCGGCGATATCGCCACGGAGGAAATCCACCTGTTCAGCTAGTTCGCCAGTCATCGGCGTACGGCCCAGCACACGCACGCGGTAGCCGCGGGCGAGGCAGCGGCGGACCACCGCTTGGCCGAGGAAGCCAGCGCCGCCGGTGACGAGAACGAGAGGAGAATTCATCGGGCGAGGCGGGTGGTCCATTCCTTGGCGAGCTGCAGGCGGTGGATCTTGGCGTTGTGACGAACGTCCACGGGCAGGGCACGCTGAAAGACGATTTTCTTCACTCGATCGGCCTGGGGATTGATGCGGGCGAGGTCGCGTAGCTCAGCGATGAAGCTCGCCCGAGCCGTTTCGGACTCAGGGAAATAATCAGCCCGAGGCTCGACCACCAGGGCAGGCGTCTGATGTGGGGCGGTGCCCAGGCCGATGAGCGCGCAGCGGAAAACCTGCGGATGTTGGCGGAAGGCGGGCTCGAGCGATTCCGTTGGTAGTTCACCTTCGGAGGTTCGGACTTTCTCCACTCGCCGTCCGAAGAAGAATAGCCGTCCCTCGGCGTCGAGCGTGCCGAGATCGCCCATGCGGTGCCAGACGCGGTCGCCGTCGGCGATTTTCGCGAGGCGCGTCGCTTCGGGGAGTCCGTCATACTCACGGGTCACGCTCGGGCCGGTCGCGATGATTTCGCCGATTTCGCCTGGCGCGCAGGCCTGGGCTTCGGCCAAGGTTACAATCGGGCCGTCCGTCTCGCGGATCACGCGGATCTCGACGCCGCTGACCGGCCGGCCGACGCACGTGCCTTGGCCGCGGAGGGATAGTTGGCGTGCCCCGCCGAGCAGTTCATCGGCGGTGATGGTCGTGACCGGTAGGCATTCCGTCGCGCCATAAGGGGTGTGGGTCACGCAGTTCGGCGCAACCACCCGAAGCTTGGCCAGCAGTTCGCCGGAGACGGGTGCACCCGCGATGAGGAGGCGGCGGAGGTCAGGCAGTTTGAGCCCGCTGGTCTCGCAGTGGTCGGCGACCTTACCCCAGATGGCCGGCGAGCCGAAGGAGCTCGTGACTTTCTCGGCAATGAGGGCGGCCACCAGCGGAGCGGGGTCGGCCGCGAGCGGCTTGGAGGGGTCGAGCAGTGGCGTGACGGTCGTCGTGCCGAGGGCGGGGTTGAAGAGCGCGAAGAGCGGCAGCATCGCCATGTCGGTCTCGCCCGGGCGGATCGCGTAAGTCGTGCGGACCAGTTCGATCTGCGCGTCGAACATGCCGTGCGTGTAGCAGACGCCCTTCGGTGCGCCGGTTGAGCCAGAGGTGAAGAGGATGGCGGCGAGCGTGTCGGTGTGGGCGTGGGCAATCGGACGTACCGGCTGGCTGGTTGTTGCAAGCGCCTCGTGCCAAGCGCCGCCACCGACCGTCACGCGATGGCGAAGTGAACGGAAGGCCGTGAAGGGCAGTCGGCTCAGGAGGGACGCCGTGCGGATGCCGACGAGGGCGGTCGGGCGAGAGCGGCGGACGCAGTCGAGGAAGGCGGACCAGCCCATGCCGGGGTCGATGGCCACCGGGACGGCGCCCAGTTTGAGCAGGCCGAACATTCCGACAATCAAGTCGTGGCCGGGCCGGACGGCCAAGAGCACTCGTGCCCCCTCAGCGATACCAGCGGCCGCAAAATAGCCGGCGGCCGAGTCGCTCTCCTGGTCGAGTTGGCGGAAGGTGCGGACCTCGTGGCGGACTTCGCCCGTCGGGTTGACGCCGACTGGTGACTTTGTCGCCAGACCGCCCGGGCGGTCGGTAGCCGCGATCCGAAGATGGCGGGCGACGTTGCTTCCGGGGTCGTTCATGGCCTGTAAATGAAGAAGCCCCGAATCCGGGGCTTCTGCAAGGGCTACTTGTCGGTTTAGTAGTCGGTCAGGGTGACGGCGCCCCAGAGCAGGGTGATGCGGTCTCCCGAGGTGATGCGACGTGCGCTGAACTCGCGCATGTTGGCACCGATGGTTGCCTTTTCGGACGGAGAAAAGGAGCCGGACTCGACTCTGACGAGGCCAAGGAAGTTGTGGGCGGGCTCCATCGAGACATTGCGACCATGGTTAGGGGTGTCGTAAGTGGTGCAACCGACGAGGGCGGCGGAAGTGATTAAGGTAGCAAGGGCGAGCTGCTTCATAGTGGGGTGAGTTCGATGATTGGACGGGGGGAGGGGGCTGACAAGTCAGAATGATTCACGAAGCCGTCCAGTCACGCCAGAGGGTGACTAGTTCGGGGCCTCGGAAGAACCAGACTGCCCCGGCGATGGCCATGCTGGGCACGAAAGGCACCACTCCAGCATACTCTCCCCCCTTTATTTTGGCCTGAATCAGGCCCGGGAGGGCCGTGATGACCCCGATGACAGACCCCCCGAAAAGACAAAAAACGGCACCCTGCCAGCCGCAGTAAGCGCCGACCCCGGCGCAAAGGATGATATCGGCTTCCCCCATGGCTTCGCGGCCAGCCATCACGCTGCCGATGGTTCGGATCCACCAGACCAACGCCGTGCCGACGGCGGCGCCGAGCAAGGCATCGATCAACGCCCGGAAGCGATTCACGGCTTCGATCGAATGCAGGGTCTCGCCATGAATCGATGGGACCAGCATCGCGAGGATGATGCCCGTGCCGACCAGTGCGAAGTTCGGGGCGTCGGGGACCATCATGTCGTCCAGGTCGCAGCCGGCGAGGAGCACGAGCAGGGGAAGGTAGACGCAGGCCACCGCGGCTTTAGCCGGAGGGAGGAACGTCCAGGCTGCGACGAAGAGTAGGGCGGTGGTGAGTTCGACGAGTGGGTAGCGGACGGAGATGCGCGCGTCGCAGCAATGGGCGCGGCCACGCAGGAAGAGCCAGCCGAAGAGCGGGATGTTATACCAGAAGGGAATCGGCTGGCCGCAGGCGCAGTGTGAGCCGGGGGTGACGATGGATTCTCCCTTGGGCAGACGATGGATGCAGACGTTGAGGAAGCTACCGACGCAGGCACCGAACGCGCCGGCGGTCAGGGCGGCCAGCCCCGGGTTGAGCTTGGCGAAGTTTTGTAGGTCGACGAGCGTCATGGGTTCAGGGAGCGGTTTCGCCGAGCGCGGCGCGCATCGGGGCTTCAGGGGGAAGCATGCCATTCCAGAGGCGGAAGGCGAGCGCTCCTTGCCAGCGCAGCATCGAACGGCCATCGCAGTGGGCGACGCAATATTCGCTGGCATCCTTAAGCAGCCGTGAGGCTTCGCTGCCGTACGTGGTGTCGAAGACGAATTGTCCGGCGGCGAGCAGC